>JBDTMM010000045.1:0-10220 GCA_039934275.1 Flavitalea sp.
AAAAAGGAAAAAATTCATTATATAATTGCAGTGACTTTCCGTTGATATTAAAAAAGGTAGCGGGTAAAATTTGCTGCCCATCGTAAATGTTAAATTTCTGGTACCAGGAATTATTTTCCGCTCTTGGTTTAATACCCTGCTTTTCCAATTGCTTTTGAATGTAGTCATCTGCCAGGGTTTCACCTGCAGAACCCGATTTCCTACCTTCCATTTTCGAACCAGACAAGAAATTAATGTGGTTTTGTATGTTCGAAACGATCGTTCTGTCAGGTTTTTTTAATTTCTGACCGAAAGAAGAGCAAAAAGATAAGAGGAATAAAGATAGAAGCTGAAAACGGTGGTTTCGCATATGTAAGTATTATACAATCAGCATTCCAAAGCTCGCATTTTTTCCTTTACTTTTGCAGATTGTCCAATTTTAAGTAAGAGAATGGCTTTACCGCACCTAATCAAGTATGTTTACACAAATGGGACTGATGAAGTAATTCGCAGGGGAAAAAAAATCCACGCTATTGGTTATGTTGAATTGGTTGATTATGATGAATTGCTCGATGCAGTTTCCTTTAGAGTGAAAGATGACAGCTACAGTACCTATTATCGCGTCAGCATTCAAAAGTTCAAGGACCCCAAAACACTTTCCGTTCGGTGTACCTGCCCATACAACCTCAGTGATATATGTCGCCACGAAGCGGCAGCGCTGATCCAGCTGCAGGAAATGCTGGATAAAAATATTCTCAAAGCAGAAAAAGTAGATTACGATCAGCGCCACACCGTGGTGAAGATGAAATATATTGACCTCAAAACATTACGGCTTTTGAGTTCACCCGAAACGTATGCCTCAGCAGACGAATGGCTGCGCGAATCAAAAGCGGTAATCCTAACCGCGCAGGACGAAATGGTAAAGGCCTCCGTTACAATTGATGGGATGGAACATAAAGTCGTCATCAGGAAAAATGAAGAACGCAACTTTGATACCAGTTGCGATTATGAAGACAGCAAGCACCCGCTTTGCCTGCCGAAGGTGATCCTGTTCCTCCAATTATTAAGTACAGGTGGCCCTTATTATTTTGATTCGATCCGTAACTGGGACAAAGAAAAAAACAAACTGCTCGAGCTCTACGGTTATACATTAGCGGATGACCTCAAAGACAAATTTGAATTCACCTATAAAGACGGCAAGCCATTTCTCAGAGTACTTGACAACAGTATTAAAAGAATTACTCCTCAGGAATTATCAAGGTCAAGGATGTCTGTAGTGGCGATGGAAACACCAACCGCTGAAGATAGTGATTCAGTAGAAGTGATCGTAAGTCCTGCTCAACGCATGGGTGTTGTATTTAATTTTAACAGTAACGCATATCCTAAGTTTTCTATAGAAGCGGTTGCTGGAGAAACAAATGACCAGTACAATGCATTTGTGGGCAAAGTGGCCAAACTTGACCTGAGTAAATTTATTAATACCGACGTGTTTCAGGAAAGCGACAAACTCCTTGTGCCTTCTATCAGGAAATTGCAGGAAACAGAAATAACAAAATACCTCAACCGCAATTCACCATTCAGTGGTATATGGGAAAATATTATTCACCACGAAGATGATGCGCTTCCAGAAGAAACAAAGTCGCTGATTGTTGAATACATCCACCCCAAACTAAAAAAACTATTACAGGAAGTTTCAGAAAATCCTTTCATTTTCCGGCTTCCTAAAAACAAAGCATTCAAAACAGATAACTTACATTCTGTTGGTATTGCAACCGATTTAATTATTCCTTATTTCAAACTCACCAAAAATAATAATGGTTATGAAATGGAATGTTGGGTTAAATTAAATGGCCAGCACGTTCCAGTAACCAGCAATGCCGTTGATACCAGTTTATTGTTTGTACACAACGATAATATATATCTCTGGCAGAAACCCGATGATGTAAATCTGATCGACAGGTTTCTTTCTAAGGGAAAACTCACATTTACAGAGGAAGAGTGGCCCGATGAATTACGTAAATTTGTAATTCCACTTACAAAGGATTATCACGTAGACTTTGATAATTCACTTATCAGCGAAATACGTGATGGCGACCCGGAAAAGCGTGTAGTGTTACAGGAGAAAGGTGATTACCTCGTATTTCAGCCCATTTTTTCTTATAAGGGATTTGAAACTAAACCCGGTGGTAAAGATGACCTTGCAATCCCCGCAGGGGATAAGGTAATGATCGTTCACCGGGCGAAGGATAAAGAAACTGCATTCATCAAACAACTCGAATTACTTCATTCTAATTTTATTACTCCGGAAGGCAGACAACAACTCGCGCTGAAAGGGAATGATGTACTGAAAAATAACTGGTTCTTTCTTTTTGTAGACGCGATGAAAGAAATGAAGGTGCCGGTATATGGTTATGAGGCGCTCAAGAATTTCAGATTCAATACCGCGAAACCGCAAACAAAAATACACATCAGCAGCAATACCGATTGGTTCGATGCCCGGGTGGATATTGTTTTCGGTGATCAGAAAGTTACCATAGCAGATGTAAAAAAAGCGCTGGCCAACCGTCAGCAGTTTGTTCCGTTGAACGATGGTACACTCGGAATTCTTCCTGAAGAATGGATCAAGAAATATTCTTTGTTGTTCCGCGTAGGGGAGGGAAAACATGATAACCTTCGTCTTTCGAAATATCACATGAGCGTGATAGATGAATTGTACGATAAAAGAAATGAAGAAGAACTGGTAGTACAGCTTGAAGAAAAATATGACCAGCTTCGACTGTTTAATAAAATAAAGGAGATACCGGTTCCCGAACATTTGCAAAGCGTATTGAGACCCTACCAGGAACATGGCTTTCACTGGATAAATTATTTACAGGAAATTGGCTGGGGCGGAATACTTGCCGATGACATGGGGTTGGGTAAAACCGTACAGGCATTATCATTCCTGCATTACTACAGACATCACTTTGGCAAACTAACCGCATTAGTGGTTTGTCCAACTACGCTGATGTTTAACTGGGAAAATGAAATAAGAAAGTTTACACCTTCCTTAACGCATCACATCCATCACGGCGCCGACCGAACTAAAAATAAAGACCTGCTCAAACAGAGCGAAATTGTTATTACAACTTACGGTACACTGCGGAGTGACATAAAATTGCTCGTAGATATTCCGTTTGATTATGTGGTGCTGGATGAATCGCAGGCGATAAAAAATCCTGCGAGTAAAGTGACCAAAGCCGCGGGTTTATTACGCGCGAAGAACAGGCTTTGCATGAGTGGTACGCCTTTACAGAACAACACCTTCGATATTTTTGCGCAGATGAACTTTCTAAACCCGGGAATGCTCGGCAGCATAGAGTTTTTCAGACAGGAGTTTTCGATACCGATAGATAAGTTTGGCGAACAGGATCGTAAGGACCATCTTAGAAAGATCCTTTACCCCTTCATACTTCGCAGAACAAAGGAACAGGTGGCTAAAGATTTACCCGAAAAGATTGAAACCATACTCTTTTGCGAAATGGACGAGGAGCAGCGCGATATTTATGAGGCGTACAGGAATGATTTCCGCGATAAAATACTCGGTACCATCGAACAGCAGGGTATCAACAGATCGCAATTGACCATATTGCAGGGATTAATGAAATTGCGCCAAATCTGTGACTCTCCCGCGATACTTAATGAAACAGAGAAATTCCCTAATCATAGCATCAAGCTGGAAGAACTTAGCCGCGAGATTACAGAAAATATCAGCAACCACAAGGCGCTTGTGTTTTCACAGTTTCTCGGAATGCTTGCCCTGATCAGGGAAAAGCTGACGGAACTTGGGGTAGACTACGAATATTTTGATGGCAGCACCTCGGCAATTGACAGGGAAAAGGCGATCCAGCGATTCCAGAACGATCAGAACTGCAGGGTGTTCCTGATCTCTTTAAAGGCCGGTGGCGTGGGTTTGAACCTTACAGCGGCAGATTATGTATATATCGTGGATCCATGGTGGAACCCTGCTGTAGAGCAGCAGGCCATTGACCGTACCCATAGAATCGGGCAAACAAAGAACATCTTAGCCTACAGAATGATCTGTAAAGACACTATAGAAGATAAAATACTTCAGCTGCAGGATAAAAAACGAATCCTGGCTAAAGACCTTATAACCGATGATGAGGGATTTGTGAAGAGTCTCTCTAAAGCGGATGTAGAATACCTATTCAGCTAATTTCTTAATGAATCCTTCGCTTTACTGTAGAATGATTGATAGGTGATTCTCCTATCATAATGACAGTCCATACACTCTTAATGAGGCGTTTAATGCTATTTGAGGGACGATAATGTTCCCGGCAAATCTTTGTGTGGTTCACATCATAATACATTGATTTTCTTTCCATGGCTGCTTCAGATTTTAGGCTTTAAATGAAAGGTGTGGCGTATAACGCCCAAACATGTGAATTTATTGTGCATAATATTACTACGTATTTTTGCTATAAATTTGTTAAGGTTCTTTTTCTATTTTGTATGACAAATCCCGGATAATGAAAAGCCTGACACTGGTTATTTTTCTTATCGTTCCTATACTAACCTCAGCCCAAGGTGTTTTTACCAACCAAACCAATACAGCCTTACAAAAAGTTATAGCCGATTATTCCGTTTCATTCAGGAATATAAAAGGACCCATAGTTAGCCAGGGCGCACAAACAACCGACTACTCATCAAAGGTGCAAATACCCGGATCCATTAGCTCCATAATCACTCAATACAATTCTTCTTCGAAGGATGTTTATAGCTGGAAATGCGTGCTGATGCAATCAGAAGATTTCGATGTGATATCGAAGAAGTATAAAGAGCTCCATAACCAGATCGGAAATAGTATTATAAAGATCGATGGAGCAAAACCATTTATATTAAATGGTAATTATGAAATCCCTACAGACGAGAAAAAATTCAATACAAGTACATTCTACCTTCTTCCTTCAACAGGTGAAATGAGAAATCTAAAGGTTGAGCTTAACCTCGAATTTTATGTAACGGAATGGAAAATAGAATTACTGGTGTATGACCAGGAGGATCAGGCTCATATCGTTAAGGACTGAAGTACGTGCTCCACACTCTTCTTCAAATTTTCATATTCAGTAAACCCACGGGTAACAATATAGAATTTGGTTTCGCTTTCCTGGATCAGCGTCGTAGGAAATCCATTTACTTTTAATTGCTTTACAAGGGCGAATTCATAATATGCCTTCTCGCGGTATTCTTCACCGCCCAGCTTCCTGTAGAATTCAGTTTCGGGAATGTTGTATTTTATTAGCAAATGGCGATATGCCTCGTTGTCGGTTAAATCTCTGCCTTCGTAGTGATGTGAATACTGCAGGTCAACAGCAAACTGAACCTGCAGGTCAGCATAATAGTCTTTGAAGATGCACATAGCGATGGCCGGTTTTTCTGAGTTGGGAAACCAGTCGCTTTCTTCAGCATGAAATATGTGCCATAGATAATCCTCACCGAATATTATTCCTGTTCTTTCTTCAACAGTTTTATACGCCTTACTGATGTATGGTGCCGATTTGGATATTGGAGAAGGTTGTTCGGGCAATATCATACCACCTGATAATACTTCGAATGAAAGTTTGTCTCGGTATTCTTCTGCCAGTTTTTTTATGATTGGGCTGAAGCCATAACACCAGCCGCAATACGCATCATAACAATAGATCACTACTGGTTTCAATTTCACGTGGCTTGATAGAATGAATTAATGGGCAACGAGCCAGTTTTCTCCGCTCCCAATTTCCGCTTCCACCGGCACACCATTTGGTAATGGCAATGCGGTGCGCATACAATCGATAATTACGGGTTTAATGATCTCTGCTTCTTCGATTGGGCCATCGAATACAAGTTCATCATGCACCTGAAGCACCATCTTCGATTCGAACTTTCTTGATTTAAATTCGTGGTGAATTTTTATCATCGCCATTTTAATCATGTCTGCTGCGGTGCCCTGTATCGGCGAATTGATGGCATTGCGTTCTGCAAAACCACGAACAGTAAAGTTTGCAGAATTGATATCCTTCAGCCATCTCTTTCTTCCCATTAATGTTTTCACGTAACCATGCTCTCGTGCAAAGTTGATCATTTCATCCATGTATTTCTGAATGCTGCTGAATTGTTTTTTATAATTATCAATGATCTCTTTTGCTTCTCCCCTGCTTATTCCAAGATTATCCGCGAGGCCAAATGCACCCTGGCCATAGATGATACCGAAGTTCACACTCTTTGCCTTGTACCGCTGTTCCTTGGTAACTGCGGATTCTTCAATGCCATATACTTTTGCTGCAGTGGCATTATGAATATCGCGATGCTGCTGAAATGCTTCACACATTGCCTGATCACCGCTGATCGCGGCAACAATGCGTAATTCAATCTGTGAATAATCGGCAGATAATAATACATGACCAGTCGTGCGGGGAACAAATGCCTTTCTTATTTCACGACCCCTTTCACTGCGAATAGGAATATTCTGCAGATTCGGATTGTTGCTTGACAACCTTCCTGTAACGGCCACGGCCTGTGCATAGCTGGTATGCACACGACCGGTTTTTTTATTGATCATTAAAGGCAGTGCATCTACATAAGTAGATTTCAGTTTTGTCATTTGGCGGTAGGCAAGAATATCATCAACGATTTGGTTGTTGTGCGCGAGCTTTGATAATACGTCTTCGCCCGTTGCATATTGGCCAGACTTTGTCTTTTTTGCTTTTGGATCGAGTTTAAGTTTGTCGAACAATACTTCTCCTAATTGTTTGGGTGAAGAAAGGTTGAACCTTACACCGGCCTGCGCATATACTTTTTCTTCGCTGATCTTCGCATCTCTTTCCAGTTCAACAGAATAATCATTTAGGAAGGCAGTGTCTACTTTTACTCCTTCGAATTCCATATCTGCGAGCACCTGCACCAATGGGTTTTCCACTTCAATAAATACCTGCTCCACGTCTTTTGCCTGGAGCAATGGAGTAAAGGCGTGTTTTAATTGCATGGTAACGTCAGCATCTTCGGCGGCATAATCTTTTATTTTCTCAACCTCCACGTCGCGCATATTTCCCTGGTTCTTTCCTTTCTTACCAAGTAATTCTTCTATCGGTACGGGTTCGTAACCGAGGAACTGTGCGCTTAGCAGGTCCATGCTGCGCTTGCCTTCGGGATCAATTACATAATGCGCAAGCATAGTATCGAAGATGTTTCCTTTCAAAACATAGTTGTACCATCTCAGCACAAGCATATCATATTTTAAATTCTGTCCAACCCAGGTAATAAATGGATTTTCCCATAGAGGTTCAAAGAAGGTAAGCAAACGCTTTGTTTCTTCCTGGTCGTGGGAAGGAAATGGAACATACCACGCTTCGCCTTTAATTATGGAGAAGCTAAGGCCAACTAATTCGCAATCATTTGCATCGATGCAGGTGGTTTCGGAATCAAAGCATATTTCTGTGTGGTCATTTAATTTTGTTACCAATTCGCAAATCGCATCATCACCCACCACCGCCATATAATTGTGCGGGGTATTATGAATATTTTGTGTTGGCTGTATTACGGATGTTACCTGTTCCTGCGATTGTGCATCGGCGTTAATCCTGCTTTCGACTACATTGCCAAACAGGTCGGTTTGTACACCTTCAGGAATCACTTTGTCTACCACACCTCTCGGAACTATTGTTGTACCCGGAACATCATCACCAAACACTCTTCTGCCAAGCGTTCTGAATTCCAGCTCGTGAAATACTTCCTGCAACGCATTTTTATTACATTCTTTTATCCTGAAGTCTTCTTCATGAAATTCTACCGGAACGTTGGTAATGATGGTTGCGAGTTTTTTGCTCATGATGGCAAGGTCTTTTCCGTTTCTTATCTTTTCTCCGAGCGCACCTTTTATTCTCTCAGCATTTGCGAGTACATTTTCAAGAGTTGCATATTCTGCCAATAGCTTTGACGCAGTTTTTTCTCCAACACCTGGAATACCCGGAATATTATCCACCGCATCGCCCATTAAACCGAGTATATCTATTACCTGGTCAACAGTTTTGATGTTCCACTTCGCACAAACTTCTTTCTGAGTTAATATTTCTGCATCACTTCCCTGGTAGCCCGGTTTATAAATAAAAATGTGGTCCTCTACCAATTGTCCATAATCTTTATCTGGCGTTACCATGTACACATCGTATCCAACCCTTGCCGCCTGTTTGCTTAATGTTCCGATTATGTCATCAGCTTCATACCCGTCGCATTCAATTACAGGGATACAAAAGCCCTGTATTATTTTTTTTATGTCTGGTATGGCAGATAAAATATCTTCCGGGGCTTCCTGCCTGTTTGCTTTGTAATCTGCAAAATCAATGTGCCTTTCGGTTGGTGCGTGTGTATCGAAACAAACCGCCATGTGCGTTGGCCGTTGATTATTCACCAGGTCAATCAATGTATTTGTAAATCCAAACTGTGCGCTGGTATTACGGCCCTTTGAAGTAATACGGGGGTTGCGTATCAAAGCATAATAAGCTCTGAAAACCAATGCCATTGCATCCAGCAGGAACAGTTTTTTATTCATGTTGCGAAGATAAAACAGTTAAACAGTTTAAAGGAAGGTGTTGATTTCTTAATCGCTATGGCACCGGGTCGTCGCCGTGACCTCCCCAGGGATGGCACCTTGCTACCCTGCGTGCAGTTAACCATAATCCTTTCAGCGGGCCATATTTTTTAAAAGCCTCCAGCGCATAATGCGAGCAGGTAGGATTGTAGCGGCACGATGGACCTAGTAAAGGAGAGATGATCCACTGGTACAACTTGATCAGCACGATAAACGGAAAACTTGCTATTTTCAAAAACAGATTCATTGGTCTTTTCCAGGAATATCTTTTGTTCGTACTATTAAATTATCTAGCGCAGCCTTCATTTTTTCTGATAGGATATTGTACTCAGGCAATTCACTGGCCGTGTAAATAAAAAAGATGGAAAGCTGTTGTGTTTTGTTTTTTAGATGTTCCTGCAGTGCTTTTTTTTGCAGGCGATAACATTCTCTAAGCAGTCTCTTTATCCTGTTTCGGTCTACTGCTTTTTTGAAATTTTTGCTGCTTGCGCTGAAGCCTGCCTGCAGCGATTGTTCCTGGTTCGAAGAAAGGATATACAGAACGCGAATAGGAAAGCTTGAAAAACGCTGCCCCTGTTTAAAGAGCTTTGTAATTAGTTTATGGCTCTTAAGCCTTTCGTTCCTGCCAAGTGAGTACTGCTTTTTAATGGTAAGTTTTGCTATCAATTTACATAAACAAAATTAGCCCCGGTAAAAAGAGGCTAATCAAATAGTTTACAATAATTACCAGGAAGTCTATTTCAACTTGCTCTCGTCGGAAACCGAAAGTTTTTTACGCCCCTTTCTGCGGCGGGAGGCAAGAACTGCACGGCCATTGGCAGTTTCCATGCGCTTGCGAAAGCCGTGAACAGTTTTACGGCGGCGCACGTGTGGTTGGAATGTACGTTTCATATATACCTATTTAGTTCTTATTTGAAAGGTCGGCAAAGGTAGGGCAAATGAAGCTTTTTTCAATGGAAATTTGTTTCTTTTCCCAATTTACAGGTCAAGATGGTGAACATCCACTTCTTCACCGTAAAACATGGCCCCGCGTTTATCAAAATCCTCTTCTGAATCTGTAGTGTAAAAGGTTCTATTGCCCCCTCTGGAACAGCGTTTTTCCATCTCAGGGTGTCGTTCCAGGTAATCCTGCAGGCTATCCGCCACTATACCGCCTTGTGGCAGCAGCTGGATGGAAGAAGGGACAAGCTGCCGCAGCTTGTCTATCATCAGTGGGTAATGCGTGCATGCAAGTAGTATGGTATCTATGTCTCCGTTTTTTTGCAGTAGCTGATGAATGTCTTTCTCAATAAAATAATCGGCACCAGGGCTTTTATGTTCATTGTTTTCGACCAGCGGAACCCACATGGGGCAAGCCTGCTGGAACACTTCCAGTTCGGGCGAAAGTTTGTTAATTTCAATGGCATAGGATTCAGACTGAACCGTACCGGTAGTGGCAAGTATGCCCACCTTGCCGGTTTTTGTTATACTCCCAATCACTTCACTGGTGGGGCGGATGACACCCAGCACCCGGTTTTGGGGATTTAACCTGGGGAGATCATGCTGCTGTATAGTGCGGAGCGCTTTTGCCGAGGCAGTATTACAGGCAAGAATAACGAGCGGGCAATTCTGTGTA
>JBDTMM010000046.1:0-10207 GCA_039934275.1 Flavitalea sp.
CTTATTTCAGGAATTACCCTGCTAATTATCAGGAGAAGTATTTTAGCGCCACTAAATAGAGTGGTGGAATGGGTAAAGGCAGCACGGTTCGGGAACGTGGATAAAATAAAAAATAAACCCCCGCCAACGGAATTTCTTCAGCCACTTTATAAGGAAATTTCGGGCATAGCCACAGCAATGCAGGAGGCAAAAGCGATCGCACAGGAAGAAGCAAAACTAAGAACCACTGCAGAATCCATCTGGACGCCGGAGCGTTTGAATGAAGAAATGAAACAGGTACTTGAAAATAAAATGATGGTGGTGGTTTCTAACAGGGAACCGTATATGCATGTACGTGAGGGCAACCAGATCAAGTGCATTGTTCCGGCAAGCGGAATGGTAACGGCTATGGAACCGATATTAAAAGCCTGCGGAGGCTTGTGGATCGCATCAGGAAGCGGCGATGCCGATAAAGAAACGGTTGATGAACACGATAAAGTACTGGTGCCGCCACTTGAAAACAAATATACATTGCGGAGATTATGGTTAACGAAGGAACAGGAGCAACATTTTTATTATGGGTTTTCAAATGAGGGCCTTTGGCCGCTTTGTCATATTGCACATACGCGCCCGGTATTCAGAAAGGTTGACTGGGATGCATATAAAGAAGTAAACGAATTGTATGCAGCCGCGGTGATCAAGGAAATTAAGGGTCAGGACGATCCTTATATATTGGTGCAGGATTATCACTTTGCCTTATTACCCAAACTGATCAAACAGGCAAGGCCAGATGCAAGAGTGGCCATTTTCTGGCACATCCCATGGCCAAATCCTGAGTCGTTCGGTATTTGTCCATGGCAAAAAGAAATACTGATGGGCATGCTCGGTGCAGACCTTGTGGGGTTTCACACACAGTATCATTGCAATAATTTTCTCGAGACAGTTAACAATACATTGGAATCGAGAGTGATCTGGGAAAATTTTTCCGTGAAAATGGGACAACACTTCACGCTGGTGAAACCTTTCCCAATCAGTATCGCCTTCACCCTAAAAGACAACGAAATATCCCAATCGGCTTCATCAAAAACTACTGATGCGCTGTTCCGGAAAAATGGGATCAGTTCCACTTACATGGGTATTGGAGTGGATCGCATTGATTATACCAAGGGACTCATTGAAAAATTTCTTGCAATAGAACGGTTTCTGGAAAAATATCCATTTTATATCGGGCAGTTTACATTTATACAGATTGGGGCACCAAGTCGTTCGCTATTGAAAAGCTATTCCGATACCATCAGTGCAGTGGAACAGGAAGCAAACAGGATCAACTGGAGATTTAAAAATAAATCGTGGCAGCCAATATTATTTTTAAAGAAACACCACAGCCACGAAGAGATACAACCGTATTATGAATCGGCCAATTTTTGTATGGTCACGTCCCTGCATGACGGTATGAACCTGGTTGCCAAAGAATTCATCGCGGCAAGAAAGGAAAACGACGGAGTACTAATATTGAGCCAGTTTGCGGGGGCTTCACAGGAACTTCACGGTGCCATTATCATCAATCCTTATGACATTGAAGAAGGCGCAGAAGCCATTAAAACCGCGTTGGGGATGTCGTTAGAGGACCAACAGATGAAGATGAAACAATTGAGAAGGATAATTATGAAACACAACGTGTATGCCTGGGGTGCAAATATTTTACGAACGATGTCCAGTATTGAAAATTAAATGGGAAAATCACACAAACTTCGCAGACTGCCATTATGCCTGCGTTTGCGAATCCATTCGGAAATGTTCTCGTCACCCTGCTCATTACTCATTATATTAAAATACTAGCCGGCAATAATACTTCATAAGGCAATGGACCGGCTGCACTGATACTCTTTTTCAGGATCATGGGCGAACCATTTTCATACATTGCTTCCTGAAGCAACTACTTTGAGCTAAAGATGTTTTCCGAATGGTTAGCTAATTCCTTTGAACTTGTTGTCATCATAATGGCTTCCGGTTTCATCACGTATTACCAATGCGTTTAAATGCTTCAAGATATTTATTGATGTAATGTTGCCTGTCGTTGCTTTTGTACTGCATAATAAACCTTGGATGTTCCAGGGCAACTATTTCTGTAAAAAAATGATACTCTTCGTTGAGGGTCAACAAAAACTTTTTATTCTTTCCTGTACCGAAACAAAAACAAATATTTGTATTAACCCCAAGTGCAATTTGTTTGCGGATGTTTTCTATGATAAAAGTTTTTACTATGCTTGTAAGTTCGGGACTGTCGTAATAATTATAATTTTTTTCCCTTCCATTTCTATCCAGGGAAACGAAACCAAGGGGACACACGGAATTAATATAGAAGTCTGAATAAAATGCAGCGGGTCCGCCATACGCGGTGATCATTTCGTAAACAAATACCGAAGAAGGCTCGTGGGTTATTTTACCTTCATAGTTTAACTTGCATTCGGATACCAGCTTCTTAGGATCAGTAAAGGGAATGCCGGTTAAAGCAGCCCCAAAACGGCCGGGGTTAATACCTAGAATGAGATGCCGGCTTTTAGTATCATTGTAATATTTATTGTAAAAAGTGTGAACAATGGATGCAACCTGCTCTTCTTCAGCATATGGATTCATGATGCGGATATTACTTGGCAATAATGCGCCGTCATAACGTAATTGTTCATAAAATTCAATCACCCGTTTTACAAACGTCATCGTTCGAATTATAACTTTAATTGTCAATAAAATTCACAAATTTACACATTTTGAGAGATGAAAAATTACTCAGTAATTTCTTCCTTATGATTTTCAGCCGGATTGATTTATTTTTGACTTACTTTCATCCATTCCAATTAGCATATTTCATCATTAAAACATCAAATGCCAAGGATAATTTCGATCATTGTAACAGGTAAAGTGCAGCGGGTTAACTTTCGAAAAAAAACCCAGGAAGAAGCCATCAGGCTTGGGATCACCGGAACTATAAAAAACGTAGGTAATAACGAAGTTCACATCGAGGCCATCGGCGAACCCGAACCGATCGACCACTTTATAAACTGGTGCAAAAAAGGGCCCGAACTTGCAACTGTGGAATCCATCCAGGTAAAAGATATTTCGCAGCGCAATTTTGGCTCATTCAACGTGATCCGAAATCGGAATACCCCTTTGTAATATAAGCTCATCTACTTTTTATATTCGAGTATGTCTGCCGGCTGGCAGTGTAATGCGTCACAGATTTTTTCCAACGTGGAAAACCTTATTGCCCGCGCCCTTCCCGTTTTAAGAATGGAAAGATTGGATAAAGTAATGTCTACTTTTATGGCTAGTTCCGACAATTGCATTTTCCGCGT
This sequence comes from Flavitalea sp., assembly GCA_039934275.1. GTDB lineage: Bacteria > Bacteroidota > Bacteroidia > Chitinophagales > Chitinophagaceae > Flavitalea. The sequence continues at coordinate 3,333 of JBDTMM010000046.1, forward strand.
TGCCAACATCACATCAAGATGTACGATAATGGGCATATTAAACGATTAATGTGTTTTCCTACTTACGATAGCAGAATTAGCATTTACCTTAGAAATGCTTAAAGCATGTTCGACCTCCTGAAGAAGAATTATTTCTCAAACCTACAAACTCCAGATTGAATAGTAAAATGTATTTACTGTTTATCAATGTATCTATATCGTTTAACAACTATAAAAGATCGATTTTGAATGCACAGCGCCCGATTAGGTTACCTTTACATGATGCATTCCGTGTTGGTTATTGAAGACAATATAGAAATAAGGGAAAACACACTCGAGATCCTGGAACTTGCCGGATACAAAACCCTGTCTGCAGAAAATGGAAAACTGGGAGTAGAAGCTGCTATAAGAGAAATCCCGGATATTATTATTTGCGATATCATGATGCCCCTGCTCGATGGTTACGGAGTATTGCATTTATTAAACCGAAATGAAGCCACCCGTAAAATTCCATTTATTTTTCTCACCGCCAAAACCGAAAGGTCTGACCTTCGAAAGGGAATGGAAATGGGTGCTGAAGATTATATCACCAAACCATTTGAAGAAATTGAACTGCTGCACGCCATCCAAGTACGGCTTCATAAAAAAGCGCTTACCACTCAGTCCTATGCACCCGATTTTCCAGGTATTAAAAGTTTTATAAAAGACGTGAAGGATAACGGTATGGTGCAGCAGTTGACAGAACGGTATGAGGTAATGGGATATCATAAAAAACAAATCCTTTACCAGGAAAATAATCGTTGCCGGTTCCTCTTTTATCTCTTAACCGGAAAAGTAAAATCGATAAAGAACCACGAGGAAGGAAAAGAGTATATAACGAATTTTTATGCCGCGGGGGATTTTATCGGACATCTTCCCATCATGGAAGAAAAAAATTACGACGACACTGCGATAGTAATGGAAGATTCTGAAATAGTATTAATTCCCAAACAGGATTTTATTCAAATGATGTTCGCCGATGCAGCGATCACCGGGAAATTCGTGCAACTCATCACCCAGAACATTCGGGAAAAAGAAGAAAGGCTTTTGAATTTAGCGTACAGCTCGCTCCGAAAACGGGTTGCCCGGGCACTCGTGGACATCGATCAGAAATTCAATAAGAATAATACTTCAAAAAAATTAGAACTATCAAGAGAAGATATTGCGCGCTACGTTGGAACCGCTACGGAATCACTTATACGCACGCTTAGTGATTTCAAAAGCGAGAAATTAATCAATATCCAGGATGGGAAAATATCCATCCTCGCACCGGACCTGCTTAGCCATCTATTATATTAATTCTATCTAATTTATCCAGATCAATATATATGCTGCATACTACGGATCCCTTTTTTATTGCGAATGATCCCACGGATCTTGAGCAGATGAGTTACAGGATACTGGTCGAAAATGTAAGGGAATATGCCATTTTTATGATCGATCTTTTCGGAATTGTGATTAGCTGGAATAAAGGCGCCGAGCAAATAAAAGGTTATACTGCCGCTGAAATCATTGGCAAGCACATATCAATATTTTATACGCCAGAGCAGATTGCACAACATCTGCCCGAATTAAACCTTGCCAAAGCAAAAACCATTAAACGGTTTAAGGACGAAGGTTGGCGCGTGCGAAAGAACGGTTCAATATTCTGGGCTGAAATTATATTCACAGCTATTCATAACACCAGCGGTCAATTGATTGGATATAGTAAGGTAACTCGCGACCAAACCAAAGACAAAAACAGTGAGGCGCAAATACAGCACTTAAATAAACAATTGGAACTACAATTGCAGAAGAGTGAATTGGAGATGCTTGAATATAAACACGCTATTGACGAATCGTCAATTGTAGCGATCACCGACCAAAAGGGCATAATAAAATATGTGAACGATAATTTTTGCAAAGTGTCAAAATTTGATCGGGAAGAATTGATGGGGCAAGATCACCGTATCATTAATTCGGGATATCATTCTAAAAAATTTATTCGCGACATCTGGACAACCATTGCCAATGGCAATATTTGGAGAGGAGAAATAAAGAACAAAGCAAAAGACGGAACTTACTATTGGGTGGATACGACCATTGTTCCATTTATGAATGAGCAGCACAAACCCTATCAATACCTGGCCATCCGTTCAGACATTACACTGCGTAAAAACGCGGAGCAGGAAATCATCGAAATAAACAACGATCTCGAAATAAAAATTACACAGCGCACCTTTGAACTGACTGCTGCACTGGAAAGAGAAAAGGAATTGGGGGAAATGAAATCACATTTTGTATCCATGGCTTCTCACGAATTTCGCACCCCGTTCGGAACTATTATGTCGAGCGTTTCGCTATTAGACCATTACACAGACGCAGCACAAGCCGAAAAAAGAGCAAAACATATCGACCGGATAAAATCATCTGTAAAAAATCTTACTGAAATATTAAATGATTTTCTATCCCTACAGAAAATGGAAGAGAAAAAATATGAAGTAAAAAATACCAGGTTTAAAATAACAGACCTTTTAAATGAGGTAACCACGGAAATGGAGGGAATTCTGAAAAGAAAAAAACAATTCATCGAATTTAAGATAGAAGGTTTGGCAGAAATTTGCCAGGATCAAAAAATACTTCATAATATTTTACTCAACCTGTTATCCAATGCCATCAAATACTCAGCCGATGATAAAACCATCCGCATAAGTGCAAAAGCGGACGAAAAGAAAATAGTCATTGCGGTTTCAGATGAAGGAATGGGGATACCGGCGGCGGCACAAAAACATTTGTTTACCCGCTTTTTCAGGGCAGCAAACGTATCCAATATCCAGGGTACCGGACTTGGTCTTAATATTGTAAAAAATTATGCAGAACTACTGGAGGGGCAAATTCATTTTGTAAGTGAGGAATACAAAGGATCCACATTTACTATTGAATGCCCCCACCAAGAAATGGGAGATACGCTATAGCCTCCTTTCCGTTTACTATTTAATGATGCGTTATAAAAACGGGTAGTGAAGTAGTTTTTAATAATAGCTCTGCAGTGCTTTTTCTCCACGAGGTAGATATTACACTTCTTCCGTAAGCACCAATTACCACTAATACATTTTTTTTACCCAGCAGGTATGCGAACAACTGATCACCCGGGTTGCCATGTAGCACTTTGTATCCAACCGCAGAATAATGCATCTTTAAAAATTCTCCCAATTTTTCCTGGTGGGTGATATCATGATCCTCGCTGGTTTTTACTTCAAGGTAAATAACCCTTTCTTCAGAAAATTGTGGAAACAGGTATGTGAACTGTTTGATCGCATACATAGAGGATTCACTCCCATCATATGCCAGTATAATTTCATCAATGCCATTGAAATCCAATGGTGCAATAATCACTGGACACTCAGATTCGGAAAGAATTTCTCTCACAAATGCGGATGGTGCGGTTTGGGTAAGGTTTGCGCTACTCGTTCCACCGCTAACGATCAGCAGGTCCGCAAACCTGGTTTCTCCAATAATATCTGCGGAGCTGAATAAAGTATCAGTAGTATTCAGCCAGCTGATACCTTTTCCTGTACATGCGTCTGTAAAGATTTTCTTTTGCAGATCGGGCAATGGTTCAGCGGGAAATGTAAAACTCTTTTGAGTCCCTATCATTTCTTCCTGATGGAGAAAGGGTTCGTGCGATGTTAAATGACTATGCACGGCATCGATGAAAATACCTTCGAGTTTGGAACGCGTAAGGGCGGCTATATAACAGGCAAAATCGAGTGCAACCTTGTCCGGGCCGTTGTGATCTACTACAAATAATATCTTTTCCATGATTATCTTTTTTGACTTTTTGTTGCGGATTATTTATCGAGGTTTCTTAATTAAAAGTAGTATTTACCAAACAAAATAGCATCACGCCAAGGTCTATCAACACACTTAAAAATAACACCGGCAGGGTAATTTTTGTGGGTAGCGCTGCAAGGTTGGTCACCACTGAAATTGAAATGGCAAACAAGGTAATCATCAGTAGTGTAAAATTAAATTGCGTCAAAAGTATTACCGACATTGTAAGCGGGGTTAATACTGCACTGTGCCCTACCAGCGCGATCCCAAGCCACAGCAACCTGTTATTTTCCTGCCCGGCGCACCAGGTAAAAAACAAATTCAATGGATTTGTTCTCGATTGCGTTACCGGAAACGCGAAAACAGGCAGATGATTTGCAGTGTGCATACAAATAAATTTTTATCAAATGTGGCTATTTATACGGGCCTGAATAATGACTTATCGTGGCGTTTCATATGATTAAAGTCATAAAAGAATAGGAACGTACTTGGTAGCTTGCCACCATTAAAAGAATAATTATGTATGCACTTGTTTATCATGGTCCCGGTAAGAAGGCCTGGGAAGAAAAGCCGAAACCCGTACTACTCGAACCATCGGACGCGATTGTAAGAATTTCCAAAACCACTATATGTGGTACGGATCTGCACATATTAAAAGGAGATGTACCTGAAGTTACCGATGGTCGGATACTTGGCCACGAAGGCGTTGGAATTATTGAAGAAGTAGGCACCTCGGTAACATTGTTTAAAAAGGGCGATCAGGTGCTCATTTCATGCATTTCTTCGTGCGGGAAGTGCGAATATTGCAAAAATGGTATGTACTCGCACTGCGTAAGCGGTGGCTGGATACTGGGCCATTTAATTGATGGCACTCAGGCCGAATATGTTCGCATTCCTTTTGCCGACAACAGCCTGTACCACATACCCGAAAAATCCAATGAAGAAGCACTGGTTATGCTCAGTGACATTTTACCTACCGCATTTGAATGCGGGGTAATTAATGGCCAGGTGAAACCAGGCGACACGATCGCTATCGTTGGTGCCGGACCGATCGGGCTCGCGGTTTTAATCACTGCCCAATTTTATACACCGGCTGAAATTATTATTGTAGACATCGACGACAACCGCTTGCAGGTAGCCAAAAAATTTGGAGCCACTCATATCATCAACAGCAAAACTGAAAATGCCGCAGAAAAAATAATGGCGATTACGCTCAATAAAGGGGTGGATGTTGCTATTGAAGCCGTCGGCATCCCGGAAACATTTGAATTGTGCGAATCAGTTATTGCTCCCGGTGGACACATTGCCAATGTGGGTGTTCATGGAAAAAGTGTTTCCCTGCACCTTGAAACGTTGTGGTCAAAAAACATCACCATTACCACAAGGCTGGTCGATACCGTTACAACACCCCTGTTATTAAAAACAGTGATGTCGAATAAAGTGGAGCCTTCAAAGCTGATCACCCACAGGTTTGCACTAAAAGATATTATCAAAGCCTACGACACATTTGCAAATGCAGCACGTGACAAAACGCTCAAAGTGATTCTTACCAATGAGTAAGATGAATATAGGAGAACGGGTGGCTGATCATCACTGGTAAGAATCACCTTTCGATATGACCCTTGTCATAATTATCTGTATCCTATTTCTATAGGTTTGTTAAATCTATTTTAGATCACTACGAAACCATTGTTCACTTTTCGATATCCTGATTGGTTAAAGAGAGTAATACAAAGAGTCCAAAGTTTCCGCAGAACGCGAAGAGATATAGTAGTAATTATTAAAACCCTCTTAGAAAGGCGGAGAATCTTCTTCTCTTTTCTTGTAATTGATTATGAATAAAACAGACTCATCCATAGTGATTGAAATAGAAAAGGAGTTTACATCAAAAGGTAAACCCCAATCGATCGAAATAGTTGAAAATTCCGTCGGTATAAAAAATGAAAACCCTGTTAAAGAAAAATGTGTGAATAATTGCCCGGCGTGTAAATGCAGGGATAATAGCACGGAAAAAAAAACTGATTAAAGAATTTTATTTCGATTTACCATTCAAATTTTCAATATGGGTAACAATTATCTGGCACCAGCATTCAAAACCGGTCCATTGCTTTTTTTGGTTGGCGGAGTTTTTATCTCGATAGGGATAGTGAGTTTAATAGCTCCCATGTCACTTTTTATTCACCTGATCCGTTATTCGGGATTCGCACTATTGATAAGTGGCATTTTTTTGCTTTCCTATGCATTTGCCGGACCGACTGTTTTGGGAGAAGCAAAATGGCTCATCACGGAAAGTATTATCGATTTGTTATTTGGTGCAACCCTCATTTTTAATCCATTTCTAGCAGCGATCGCCTTTCCGATAATTATTGGATACTGGATATGTATACGTAGCGGCCTCAGAATTTTATGGACCATCTTTATGCGGGCAAGAGTTAAAGGATGGATATTTGTTTTGGGGGCAGCGCTTATCTCCTTTGTTTTTGGGTTTATAATGATCCGGTTTTCGTTTGAAAACAGAAATAGCGTTAGCATAGCTGTAGCTGTATTCACTATCATTATCGGATTTATATATGTGCTTTATGCCATTACCTTCCGAAAAAAAGAGTCACTGCTTATTGCCCTGATGTAGGTTGAGTGAATTACCCCATAAATAATTTATTTAATGCTGCATAAGGTTTTGCGTCATTTGCAAAAGTGAACGTTCCTTTGTGTAACACTTCTTCGGCCGCCCGAAAAAACGCGCCATAAGCCGCGCGAATGAATGAAGAGCCCAAACTCACCCTTTTTACTCCCGCTTGTTCCAATGCAGTTAAAGAAAAAGTGCCACCGGAAAGCCCCATGACTACGTTCACAGGGCAAGGTGCCACAGCCTTAACCACCTCTTCGATCTCTTCCAAAGTTTTTAAACCCGGGGCAAACACCACATCCGCACCCGCGTCCGCAAAAGCCACCAAACGTTTTATTGTATCTTTCATGTCTGGCCTGCCGTGTATCAGGTTCTCAGCGCGGGCGGTTAGCGTAAAGGGAATAGCCAACGTTCTTGC
>JBDTMM010000047.1:0-10151 GCA_039934275.1 Flavitalea sp.
GCTCAAATAAATATTGTTGTTTGATGCGTAGCGGATTTACGATCACCTTATCATCAGCAAAAAATTCCATAAAGTTTACACCACCAAAAGTTGCGGCGTATTGATCCTGCCGTCCACCCGCCATATTCAATTCTTTTCTTTCTATTTCATAAGCGAGGTGGGCAATGTCATATTCGCCAAGCGGCAGCCGCATCATTTCTGCGAACGCACCAATCACTGCCACCACCAAAGTGGAGGAGGTTCCCAGGCCAGACCCTGCGGGCGCATCAACAAAAGTGGAAAGCCGAAACCCTGTAAGTGGAACACCATATACTTTCTGAATGCGGTTGTACACGCCTTTTAAAAGATCAAGCTGGCCGTTGATGGGTAATTGTTCCGCCCATTCATAGCGTTGTTCTTCCCTACGGTCAATCGCGTGTAATATGATGGCATTATCGGTGATGGGTTCAATATTGGCGTATGCATACAGAGATACTGTTGCATTTAAAATTGCACCGCCATACAGGTCGCAATAAGGACTAACGTCTGTGCCACCACCTGCAAGGCCTATTCGTAAAGGAGCCTTACTTCTGTATATCATTCGCCAGGTTTAAAATTGCTTCCGTCATTTTGTTCCAGCCGTATTTATCTTTTTCGCTGCGAAGATGAGGAATAAAATAATTTTCGCCTAATTGAAAGTACTCTGTAATCGCCGATGCAATAGAAGCAGGATCAGGTTCCGCAACCAGCCCAGTCTTGTGATCGGGAACCATTACGGGCAGGTTGCCCACATTGGTCACCACCATTGGTTTTTCAAAATGATAGGCAAGGGGAGTAACGCCACTTTGCGTTGCATTCCTGTAAGGTTGTATCACCACATCTGCGGCGCACAAGTAATATTTCACTTCACTATCCTGAATAAAAGAGGTGCGGAGAATTAATAGTTCCCGGATGCCCAGTTTTGAAATTAGTTCGAGGTAAGGTTGTTCATCTTCATAAAATTCGCCCGCAATCAACAGGTGTGGGATTTGTGAAGGAACTTCCCTTTCTTTTAAAATCTTCATTGCCTCCAATAATATATCGAGACCCTTGTATTTCCTGATGAATCCAAAAAACAGCATGATTTTTTTATCAGGGTCAATGCCGAGTTTTAATCTTGCTACATTTTTTGAGATGGCCCCGCCAAAATTATCATACAGGGGATGTCTTACCTGTATAGCCGGCAAATCTGGTTGAAAAGTTCTAAGATCATTCATTACTTTTTCACTCATGGTGATAAAAGCATCACAGCTGTTTAGAAAGAATTTGGTGAATGCAAAGTCGCCAGCTCTTTTCTCGTGCGGGATAACATTATCTGTTATCGCGATCGCCTTTGTGTGATTATTTTTTTGTGTGATCCTGATGATACTCCCAAGGCAGGGCCCCATAAATGGCAGCCAATACCTCACTATTATTATGTCGGGTTTTAATTTCTTTAATATTCGTCCAACTTTTATCCAGTTTAATGGATTGATGGAATTAATAATGGAACGGATCTTTTGACCTGCAGGTGCGGACTCCGAAGAAAATTGCGTTGTTCCGGGAAATAAAAAGGAGGGGTATTGCAGGGAGAAGGAAAATATTTCGCAATCGTGGCCCTCGTCGATGAATTGTTTTGCAAGCCGCTGATCGAAGGTGGCCAATCCACCGCGAAGCGGCCATGCCGGCCCTATGATCACCATTTTTTTCAGCACCTCAGTTTCTTTTCTACTAAGTAAAAATTGCGGTTGGGTGAACTTCTGGCTATCAGTTCGGCCAAAAAACCGGTAACGAATAATTGCGTACCGATGATCATTGCCAACACGGCGAAGAAAAATAAGGGACGCTGTGTCATTCCCGTTTTATCGAAGAATATTTTCGAAATGATTAAATACAGGAATACTATCGACCCGAACGAAAAAGAAACTGTTCCCCACGAACCGAAAAAGTGCATGGGCCTTTTACCAAATCTTCCTACGAATAAAATAGAGGCCAGGTCTAGGAATCCTTTAATAAATCTTTCGATTCCAAATTTAGAAGTGCCATATTTTCTTGGCCTGTGCTCCACTATCTTTTCCCCGATTTTTCCAAACCCGGACCATTTTGCTATTACGGGAATATAGCGGTGCATTTCTCCATACACTTCTATACTCTTTACTACTTTCAATCTATATGCTTTCAATCCGCAATTAAAATCGTGCAGGTAAATGCCGGTGGATTTTGTGGTTACCCAGTTGAAAAATTTTGAAGGAATGGTTTTGCTGGAGGGATCGTGCCGTACTTTTTTCCAGCCGCTTACGAGGTCGAATTTTTCATTTTTGATCATACTGATCAATCCTGGAATTTCATCCGGACTGTCTTGCAGATCGGCATCCATAGTAATTACCACGTCGCCGGTGGCTACCCTGAATCCTTCATTGAGTGCGGCAGATTTACCATAATTTCTTTGAAATTTTATTCCTCTTATGTGCGCGTTGTTTTCAGATAAATTTTGAATGACTTCCCAGGAATTGTCGGTACTTCCGTCATCGACAAGAATCACTTCGTACTGGTAATTGTTAGCTACTGCCACTCTTTGTATCCATGCACAAAGTTCCGGCAGGGATTCTTCTTCATTCAATAAAGGAATTACGACCGATACATCCATATTTTGTTAATCAGAGATCCTGGAAATTATTTTTTGGTTTTTTCTTCGTTATTGCCGCTCCTATTAATGAAGTAATGGAACCTACCACAAGGTTCCAGAATAAGAGCCCCATAATTATAAAAATAGTATAGTTTTTCGCAAACATTTCCATCCCCAATTCCACCTGCGATTCATTTGCATTGGGCTGCTTTAGGGCATTTTCCCTTGCCATTTCGATAATTTTGGTTTTTACATCAGGGAAAATAAAACCGGAAAGAAAAGTATAAAGGATCAAAATACAGGTGATTACCGCCGTCATCTTAAATCCGAATGCAAATAGATTTCCAAAGGTGGCATTGTATTCCTTCTCCTTACCATGATTTCTTATACAGTAAACAATTCCCACAAACATGATCAGCGAACCAACGTACTGAGTGAATTGTATCAAATACCATCCTGTTAAATAAAGAAGAAGGGTATAAACCACCATTAACAGTCCCACCACTATGCCGGCCATAACGGGGGTAGTTTCTTTTTTATCCATAAAATAGTTTTGAATTAATTACTGATTTAAAGATAGTTTTTCTCCATTAATAATACCCAGCACTTTTCCTTTCATCTTCCTGCCCATAAATGGAGAATTAGCAGATTTTGATTTATTGTCCGATTGCTTTATATCCACTTCTTCACCTGGTTGAAAAATGGTGAGTACTGCCTTTTCTTTTTCTTTTACTGCCGGACAATCCATTGCAAATATCTTTCTCGCATTCGTGCTTAACAACTCCACCCAACGCGTTTCACTAACATTTGGTAAAACATTTTTAAGTACCGCGTAGCAGGTTTGCAAACCGATCATTCCGTTTTTTGCATATTCAAATTCCACTACCTTGCTATCGTAATCCTGCGGCATATGATGCGTAGCGATACAATCCACGGTTCCATTTTCCACAGCCTTTAAAAGTTCAAGCCTTTGCCAATCCGATCTTAATGGCGGATATACCTTAAGGTTAGTATCGTAATCTTGTAAATTTTCATCGGTAAAAAACAAATGATAGGGTGTAACGGAGCATGTTACGTTTAAACCTGAATCTTTTGCCCGCTTTATATATTCGAGCGACCGTGGCGAGGTGATTCCTGTAAAATGCAATTTCGATTCGGTGTATCTCGTCAGTTTGATATCGCGGGCAACCAGCAGTTCCTCTGCCATGATCGGTTTTCCGGCCAACCCGAGCCTGGTTGATGTAATCCCTTCGTGCATCAACCCATTGGTACCTATCGTTTTGTCGTCTGGGATCTGAATAATTACTCCATTAAATGCCTTAACATATTGCAGCGCTTTCACCAGCAGTCCTGCAGACTGTATCGGGTTGGTACCGTCACTAAAGGCGATGGCTCCACTGTGCAGCATGTCATACATTTCGGCAAGATCCTTTCCTTCGGCATTTTTGGAGATTGCACCGATGGGATGGACGTTCGAAGGATGCGACAGGGATCTGTTCTTTAGATATTCAACCTGCGACTTATTATCGATGACGGGTTTGGTATTCGGAACCACGAAAACATCCGTGAATCCACCTGCGGCCGCGGCTGCGGTGCCCGATTCCAGTGTTTCTTTGTGTTCGTATCCAGGATCGCAAAAGTTGGCGAAAACATCTACCCATCCCGGGGATACGTGGATTCCATTACCTGAAATGATCCGGTCTGCCTTTAATTCAATATTGCTTCCGATAGATTTGATTATACCCGACTCTATAAAAATGTCCTGCTCACGGTCTTGTTCTGAAGATGCAGGATCAATTATCCTGGCTTGTTTAATAAGGACCTTCATGCATAAAAAAGTTGAGCGAAGATAAGGTTTTCGCCCTTAAAGCTCAGAAAGCAATTCCAAGATTGATATAAGGCCTCACTCTTCGCGACTGATCGCAATACATGGCGCTAATTTCTAATGGTCCAAGGGCAAAATTATAAGCAAAGCTTACCGCGTACCCCGATAAAAAGCTGGGTTTCTGCAGAATGTTGTTGGCGCTGATAAAATTATTGACGAGCCCATTGGCCTTTCCTGTAACGTACATATTGTTGTACAGTTCGTATCTAAGGCCCAGTAGCGCGGTGGCCACACTCGGCGTATTAAAAGAATTTTCCTCCAGCCCGGCGAACATCACCTGGTTGCGTATGGTTTTTGTTAACCCGCCGATATTAAAGTCGTTCAGTATGCTCTGTTTGTAATTAAAATTTATGCCTGTTTGCAATCCCGAAATAAAAGTTAGCCTACTGCTAAATGGGGCATATGCATCGCCATTAAAAATAAAATGCTGGTAATTATTATAGCTGATGCCCAGAGAATCGGGGTTGGTAACCAGTTGCCCGTTTGAATAAAATGTAATAGAAGGATTTTGATTATACACCCATCCAAACTCTCCTTCAAGTCGAAAACCTCTTCGCGGAAAAATGGTTTTGTTAAGCGTATTGACCGAAAAAAAGGCAAAGGAGGTTAGGAAATTATTCAACCCTTTAATGTCGAATACGGATTGAATGGAAGGTTTGTATTTTATCCAGTCGAACCTGGTGCCCAGCCCGATGGTGAATTTCCTGTTGGCAGAAAATTCAAATCGCACGTCTGCTTTATACAATTGCATTCCATACAAACCGTCTTTGTGATAGGAGGAATACGTGGTGATGCCGATATTATCATATTGTGTACCGAGGATCATGGCAATATTTTTTCCTCTTCCAAAATATTGAAGATGCTCTGCACGCGCACGAAAATTTTCTCCGAGATTTACGGTAACCAGGCTCCTCGAATTGGAAAAGAAGAAATTCCTTGTTGTTAAATTTCCTATGAGGCTGATGCCCATAAAATTATTATAGTGCACAGCGAGTTTTGCAAAGGTGGTTGGATTTTCCACCACATCAAACACCAGCTTCACAGTTCCATATCCCATTGGGTTCAGTGCATATACGATGCGGTTGTAGTACCGTGTGCCGAAAACCTTTCTTACCATTTTTGCGATCTTCACAGAAGTATAAAACCTGCCTTCTTCAAAGCCCATCGTATTTTTGAAAAAGTCTTTAGTGGTTTGTTGCAATCCCTTTATTTCAATCCCCGAAACATATATCGAATCCACTTTTGGCAAACGGTGTGGCACTATGGGTTTCGGACCATAAATGGAATTAAGGGAATCTGCAAGTTTTTTAAATTGGGGATAAAATTTTTTTCCTTCTTTTTTTCCTTCTTCCAGCAACTCATCTGCTTTTCCAAAACTCGCCGCACTGTAATTTTCGAGTGGCATCGGAATATAAATGTTACAGAGTTTTATATCTTCCTTGCTACTGATGGCTTCCTTAAAAAAAACGATCTGCAATAATATCTGCAAAGCATTGGTCACTTTTTCTTTAGGTTGCAGTCCCATGGCAACGCGGCTCCCAATAATATAATCGGCTCCCATTTCCTTAACGTCCTTTACAGGGAAATTTCTTACTACGCCTCCATCGATAAGGGTAAGTCCCTTTTGTTCCACTGCTGTAAATAAAGAGGGTATGGCCATACTCGCCCTGATTGCCGTAACAATTTCACCGCTATCGAGAACAACTGCTTCACCGGTTGCAATGTCGGTGGCAATACATTTAAAGGGTATACTGAATTTTGAAAAATCCTTTATATTGTTTACCGGAAAAAATAATTCTGAAAGTTTCAGCCATAATTCTTCCCCCTCCAGAACTCCGGATGGCAATCTGAATGCATGATTGACCCACGGCAATTCAATTGCGTATTTTGAATATTCTTCTTTTTCTTCCATTACTATTGCGCGAAGTGAACTCTGATTGCTTAACATTTCGTCCCAGTCAATCTTGTGTGCCATCCGTTCAATATCGGTAGCTGAATATCCCGAAGCATATAATGCCCCGATAAGACTTCCCATACTTGTTCCGGAAATATAATCCACTTTAACACCGGCAGAATCGAGCGCCTTTAATATACCAATGTGAGCGAGACCTTTTGCGCCACCACCACTTAGTGTAAGACCAATGCGTGGACGGCCCTCTTTTGTTTGGCCAAAAACATAAACATTCAGCAGGATAAATATTGATAATATGGTGAAGACCTGCTTTTTCATTCTGATATTTTTCCTTTCTTCCTCATGCGTTTACTGGCCTTCCAACTGAACAATCCGCTCAAATACGAACTCATATTCCTTATTCAGTTTTTCCAGTTCCGCTGCTGCCTTTTTATAACCTGCTTCAGTTTGAGCATATTTATTTTTGTCGGCATAAATTTCAGAAGTGGACAGATCCGATTCCAGTTTGTTCTTTTCTTTTTTTATCTGGGTGATCTTTTCTTCTAGTTCCTGGAATATGCGTTGTTGTTTCTGCAATTCTTTTTTTGCTTCTTTATTAATTATTACTTTCGGTTCTACAGGTTTTGGAGGCGGGGGGGCGACCGGCTTTTGTTTTTCTTCTTTTTTTACATCAGTGATTTTACTTGCCATACGCTCCTTCCATGCCACCCATTCAGCGTATGTTCCCTTGAATTCTTTTATCTCTCCGTCGATGATTTCCCATATCTTGTTGGCGGCCTTTGAAATAAAATACCGATCGTGACTTACCAGTATAATTGTTCCGTCGTATTTATTAAGTGCTTCCACTAATAACTCTACAGAGTGAATATCAAGGTGATTCGTTGGCTCATCAAGGATTAAAAAATTCGCTTTGCTTACGATTGTTTTTGCCAATGCCACTCTCGCTTTTTCACCACCGCTAAGTATCTTGATCTTTTTTTCTACGTCATCACCGCTAAATAAAAACGCTCCGAGCAAGCTCCTGTATTCCAGTTCAGTTTTACCTGCGCCGGAATTATTCATTTCTTCTATCAGTGTATTATTAAGATTGAGTGATTCGAGCTGGTGCTGCGCATAAAAACTTTCCACTACGTTGTGCCCCCAGATCCTTTCGCCTTCAAACGATTCTGTTCCTCCAACAATACGGAGCAGGGTAGATTTCCCTTTTCCATTTGCACCGATCAAAGCTATTTTATCGCCACGGTCGATTTCTGCAGTGGCGCGTTTTAATATCTCCAGGTCTCCAAAACTTTTGGAAACATCTTTTAAAGAGGTGAGCACACGGCCAGGTTCTTTACCAACCGAAAAATTAATGCGCATATTAGGTCGCTCCAGATTGGTATCTTCTATTCTTTCTACCTTATCAAGTAATTTCTGAACGCTCTGCGCGGCTGCCGCTTTCGAAGCCTTTGCTTTGAATCTTTCTATGAATCTTTCCTGCTGGCGAATATAATCCTGTTGATTTTCAAACGCTCTTTTCTGCATTTCAATTCTTATCGCCTTTTCCTGCTCATAATAAGTGTAGTTGCCTACGTAAATGTGCAATTCCTGCTGGTAAAGCTCCACTATTTTATTCACCATCCTGTCGAGGAAGAATTTATCGTGACTCACGATCACCACGCTTCCTTTGTAATTCATCAAATATCTTTCAAGCCATTCGATAGATGGGAGATCGAGATGATTCGTTGGTTCATCCAATAATAATACGTCGGGGTTTTGAAGGATCATTTTCGCGAGCAACACCCTCATTCGCCATCCACCGCTGAATTGTTTATAGGGTTTGTCGAGTTGGTTGTCACTAAAACCAAGACCGTGCAGTACTTCTTCAGCCTTATACCTGATGTCGAAACCGTCGAGTACTTCAATTTCATGAAGCACATCCATGTAACGATTCAGCAGTTTTTCATCTTCTTTTGCTTCAAGGATTTTTTCCAGTTCATGTTGTTCCTTTTGCAGGGCCATCACTTGTTCAAAAGCTTCCATTGCCACCTCGGTGATGCTGCTGTTAGTGTCGAAACTTAGTAGGTCCTGGTGTAAATATCCAATGGTGGTGTCGCGGCTTTTTTCAACCGTGCCGATGCTGGGAGAATATTGACCCACCAGCACTTTGAGTAAAGTGGATTTGCCAGTACCGTTGTATCCTATCAATCCAATCCTTTCACCCGGATTCAGGTGCCAGGTAGCATTCCTTACGATCACTCTCGCACCAAATTCAAACGTCACATTTTGTAGTCCAATTAGCATAAAGCCTCGTCATTTTGTTAAAATCCGCGCAAAAATATGACAAACAGATGGGATACCCGATAACGACTACCTTTGAATAAACTTAGATCCGATGAACAAACGTGTTCTTGTCTTGTTCGCCGTGCTGATAGTGGTCATTTTTGCTTTTAAATTCTGCAACAGCAAACCAGGGAATAAAGATACAGAGGCAAAACCGGTGCCCCTGGCCATAGGAGCCAATTCCAGCTCATTTAATGAATCTTTTCGCTGGATGCTTACCACTTATTTTGCACTGAAAGATGCATTCATAACCGGAGATACCACGAAAGTGAATAGTGCGGCTATTTCACTGGTAACCAGTGCAGACAGCCTGAAGGTTAATGAACTTAAGGGCGATACCTCCGGCACTATCACCGAAACAGCTAAGAGTTTTGCCACTTCCATCAGCGCTTCTTCACAAGCAATTATAAACGAAAAAGACATTGAAGCAAAAAGAAGTGAATTTAATGTAATCACCGATGCATTATGGAGCCTTACCCGCACGGTTAAGTACGATGGCCAAAAGATATATTATCAGTACTGCCCAATGGCCTTAAACAATCGCGGGGGTTATTGGCTCAGCGATGTGAGGGAAATTAAAAATCCTTATTTCGGAAGTAAAATGCCCACCTGCGGGGAAACGGCCGATTCACTGGATTACAGCAAGCGATAATTATGCTCAGGATCTTTACCTTTTTACTGCTTACTGTTTCTCTTGATTCGTTTGCGCAAAAACATACGCTCAGTGGTTATGTAAAAGATTCGCTTTCCGGCGAAACGCTTATTGGTGCATCGGTAGTTTTCAGCGGACAAACAAAAGGGATATCCAGTAATAATTATGGTTTTTATTCCATCACGTTACCAGATGGAAATTATATGGTGGCTATTTCATTTGCCGGCTATCAGTCATCCGCGATGGAAGTTAACCTGCATGCGGATACCACGGTCAGTTTTGGGCTTGTGCAAAATTCAATGATGCAGGAAGTAATTGTTTCTGCCACTCACAATGATAATAATGTGAAGAATGCGCAGATGGGAAAAATTGACCTTTCTGTTAACCGCATAAAATCGGTTCCTGTTCTATTGGGTGAAGTGGATGTATTAAAAACCCTGCAGTTATTACCCGGCGTTAGAAATGCGGGTGAAGGTAATACGGGTTTATATGTGAGGGGAGGAGGACCGGATCAAAACCTCATCATGCTCGATGATGCGATCGTATATAATTCGGGTCATCTTTTTGGGTTCTTTTCCATTTTTAATTCCGATGCTATAAAAAATATTTCCCTTATTAAGGGAAGTATGCCCGCACAATATGGGGGGCGGCTATCATCCGTATTGGATGTATCGATGAAAGAAGGAAATATAAAAAATTTTGAGGGTGAGGGAGGAATAGGGTTGATCGCATCGCGCATATCGCTGCAGGGGCCGCA
>JBDTMM010000048.1:0-10122 GCA_039934275.1 Flavitalea sp.
AAAGGCTTTTATTTGATGGGGGATTATGTTGGCAGAACCGGGCTTGAAAACTTTTACGAGAGCGTGCTAATGGGGCAACGCGGGGTGAATAATTTAATTAAGGATAATAAAAACAGGCTCGTTGGAAAATATGAAGAAGGAAAATTCGATACCGCGGCCATTCCCGGCAGAAGTCTGAAAACATACATCGATATAGACGTACAGCAGCTTGCGGAAAAACTGATGGCCAATAAAGTGGGCAGTGTGGTGGCGATAGAACCAAAAACAGGTGGCATCATTGCAATGGTGTCGGGCCCCAACTTCAATCCGAATGAACTTACAGGTCCAAACAAGCAGAAGAATTATGGAAAGCTGGTACTCGATGTGGCTGCACCATTACTTAACCGCGCCATCAAAGGAACATATCCTGCGGGCTCTACTTACAAGCCGATAGAAGCGTTGATCGGGCTCGATGAAGGAGTCATCACTCCTTCCAGCGGCATTGCCTGTTCAGGCGCCTATTATGGATGTAACAGGCCTGTAAGATGCACAGAAAAAGCACCGGGACACGCAAAGGATCTTAGAACCGCCATTGCATGGTCGTGCAATTCCTTTTTCTCCAATGCCTACCGGCTAATAGTAGATAATCCGCAGTATGGCAATGTAAAAGTGGGTTATGCAAAGTGGAACGAATACATGAACAAATTCGGCTATGGCAAACGACTGGGAATTGATCTGCCAAGCGAAGACAAGGGAAATATTCCCGATACATCAGTATACAACAAAGTGTATAACAATTCCTGGAACTCCTGCACCAACGTAACGTTGGGTATCGGGCAGGATATGATGCTGGCAACGCCATTGCAAATTGCCAATGGTATTTCCATCGTTGCAAATAAAGGATACTACTACACGCCGCATTTTGTAAAAAGCATTGAAAATGCCGCAGAGTCGGATTCTATATTAAATCCTTATATAAAAAAGCACGAAGTGCTTACACACATTCCCGAAGCGAATTACGAAACAGTGATCAACGGTATGGAAGATGTGGTAAATATCGGTACGGGTAAAGTAGCAAAGATCCCGGGTATTAATATCTGTGCGAAAACAGGAACTGCTGAAAACTTTCGGATAATAGATCATAAACGCATTAAGCTTAAAGACAATTCCCTTTTCGTTTGTTTTGCGCCCAGGGAAAATCCAAAGATCGTTATTGCAGTAGTGGTAGAAAACGCAGGCTTCGGTTCCACATGGGCAGCGCCAATCGCATCGCTTTTGCTGGAAAAATACCTGAACGATACTATAAGAACAGAACGCCTGAAAGAAATAGACCGCATTGCCGCCGCCAACCTGATGCCCTCTTATCTTCCAAGATTACAATTCATAGAAGATTCCACAAGGGGAGCAAGATGGTTCGAACGTACTAATGACAGCAATTACATTAGAAAATATTTACACAGGCAGTACATCCCACTTGAATCGGTAAAGGATAAAGCCAGAACGGTAAAAACAAAAACGGTCCATTCAACTAAAGAGGAGCGGGTTGCTTATTTAGGTAACGACCCTGCTGATAAAAAAGAAACTCCAAAATATGCTGCTGAATTTAATTCAGTGGCAATAGTAAATAAAACAGAAATGAAGGCGGTAAGGAAAAAACTATCGCGTACGTGACCCAGCGCAATGCTTCCATATCAAAAGGGATCGACTGGATAATGATCTGGTTGTACGTGGCGCTAGTGGCTATTGGCATCATGAGTATATTTTCTGTTACCTATCGCGAAGGAGAAAATATTTTTGATGCATTCCTGAAGCTGAAGAGCGATTATGGGAAACAATTTTTCTTCTTTCTCATCTCCCTTGTTATCGGTTTATTTATATTACTCACCGACAGTAAATTCTTTACCGCCACGGCCAACATCTGGTACGCGTTCGGGATCTTTTTATTACTGCTCGTGTTTCCTTTTCATACCGAAGTAAAAGGAACGGATTCTATTATAAAGTTTAGCGGGTTCCAGATTCAACCCGCCGACATTTGTAAGATATTTGTTAACCTCGCCCTTGCAAAATATTTGTCAAGAGTAGAAACAGAATTCACGCGACCCCGTGCCCAATTGATAGCTTCGGCAATTGTTTTGGTGCCGGCACTGATCACCATTGCGCAAAAAGAAACGGGGCTTGCACTCGTGTTCTTTGCCTTTTTTCTCGTGATGTTCCGCGAAGGATTACCCGCGATATATCTTGTTGTCGGATTTTCATTTGCGGTATTGGTAGTGGCAACATTGCTTGTTGAAAAAAATACACTCGCCATTATCTTAACTGCCATTGCAGCGATTACCATTTATTTATTAAGAAGGCAGGTGAAGCGTAACCGGCAACTGCTGATTGGTATAGTGGTGATATGGATCGCTTGTGTAAGTGTCCAGCGGTTTGCTGTGCCCTTTCTGTTCACCCATGTGTTGCAAAAACACCAGGTGGAAAGAGTGTTCTCACTTATAGGACGTGAAAACCCATATGCAAATATTAATAATGTGGAGGAAGAAGAAGCCGCGGCAGCAAAGTCGAAGGATACTGATTATAATGTTCGACAGAGCAAGATTGCTATTGGCAGCGGGGGCATTACGGGAAGGGGATTTTTAAAAGGTACACAAACACGATTTGATTTTGTGCCGGAACAACGAACAGATTTTATCTTTTGTACTATAGGGGAAGGCTTTGGATTTATCGGCAGTTTTATCTTTCTCTCTTTATATGCGTTTATGCTCTTGCGCATCATCGCCATTGCCGAGCGGCAGCGGAGCGTATTCAGCCGTTGTTACGCGTATGGTGTGGCGTCTGTTTTCTTTTTTCACATTGCCATAAATCTTTGCATGACCATTGGTCTTGCGCCCGTAATAGGTATTCCGCTTCCTTTTGTAAGTTATGGTGGTACCTCGCTGGTTACCTTTTCTATTATGCTTGCCATACTTATCAGGCTTGATGCCGACAGGCAAATGGTTTTGAGGTAAATTTACATCATGAAAATTATTCCAATAAGTGAGGGTGCATTTACGGTAGATGGTACAAAGGCATTTATTCCTTTCGATGAACAAAAAGACTTTTTAAAAGAAAGACCCATAGGAAGTATACTGGTAGAAGTGCAGCCCTTTATCGTGATCACCGATTCGGATATATTGTTACTTGATGCCGGTCTTGGATTTGCGGATGAAGATGGAACCTTAATGATCCATAAAAGACTACGAAGTGAAGGCATTGATGTAGGAGAAGTTACCAAAGTATTAATGAGTCATTTGCATAAGGACCATTCGGGAGGAGTAGGTATTAATGGAATTGACGGTTCATCCAAACTGAGTTTTCCAAATGCCAGATACTTCGTGCAGCGTAAAGAGCTTGAGTTTGCACTTTCCGGCGCTTCTTCTTCCTATATCAAATCTGAACTGGAATGTTTGAAAGATAATAGCCAGGTAGAACTGATAGATGGCGATGGGAGCATAAATAATTACATCACCTACCAGATGACAGGCGCACACTGCCGCTATCACCAGGTGTTCTGGATTAGGGAAGAAGGTAAAATCATTTTTTTTGGGGGTGATGATGCACCCCAATACCAGCAAATGAAAAGTAAGTACGTGGCCAAGTACGATTATGATGGAAAGAAATGTATGCAGTTGCGTCAGCAGTGGTGGAAACAGGGTGCAGACGAGCACTGGACCTTTCTCTTTTACCACGATATCAAAACTCCCATGATCGCTTTATAAAACTTTGCGCTCTTTGCTTTCTTTGCGTCTTTGCGTGAACCAGCTTCACGCAAAGACGCAAAGAAATTAACCTTTTCTTCCTAATACCTTCTGTGCTGCTTCAACAATATTAGGGGCATCCAATCCATACTTGGTAAGTAATTGAGTTGGAGTACCGCTTTCTCCGAAAGTATCATTCGTGCCGATGTATTCTATCGGAACCGGAAATGCTTTTGCTGCTGTTTGTGCGATGGCATCGCCCAAACCACCAATTATATTATGTTCCTCCACCGTAACGGCACATTTTGTTTTACGGATAGAATTTAAAATGGCTTCTGTATCGAGCGGTTTTATCGTGTGGATGTTTATTACTTCGGCTTCTATTCCTTTTTCTGCAAGTATTCTTGCGGCTTCTATCGCTTTCCAAACCATGTGTCCGCATGCAAAGATGGAAACGTCTTTTCCTTCGGAGAAATATTGTGCCTTTCCAATCTGGAAGGGTTCGGTAGCCGAGGTGAATATGGGCCATACCGGTCTGCCGAATCTTAAATAAACCGGGCCCACATATTCTGCAATGGCGATAGTGGCTGCTTTTGTTTGGTTGTAATCACAGGGCACGATAACCGTCATGCCCGGAAGCATTTTCATCAATCCAATATCTTCGAGTATCTGGTGGGTTGCGCCGTCTTCGCCGAGCGTGAGTCCTGCGTGTGATGCGCAGATCTTTACATTTTTACCGGAGTAGGCAACACTCTGCCTAATCTGGTCGTACACGCGGCCCGTAGAAAAATTCGCGAAGGTAGTGGTAAAAGGAATTTTACCGCCAATGGTTAGTCCGGCTGCAATACCTATCATATTCGCTTCGCCGATTCCGCATTGTACAAAGCGTTCAGGAAATTCTTTTATAAACTGATTTAGTTTGAGGGAGCCCGCAAGGTCGGCAGTGAGCGCCACCACATTTGCATTTTTTCTTGCCGCTTCAACAATCCCATCTCCAAATCCGCTGCGTGTATCTTTCTGACCGGTTACCGTAATATCTTTTAACATCACACGATTTTTGTGCGGCAAAAGTATGGGATTCGGGGTCTTAATTCAAATCCACAGACTTGCTTTGGAAAAACCTTTCATCCACCTTTAACCTTTGTTCCCATTTCCATGCGGTTGCCATCATATCTGCAAGCGTATATTTGGTTTCCCAGCCAAGCTGGGTACGAGCATAAGTATTATTCGCGTATATAGCAATCACATCACCCGTGCGGCGTGGTCCTATCGTATAATTTAATTTCAGTCCGCTTACCTGTTCAAAGGCCTTTATTGCTTCAAGCACCGTTACCCCGTTTCCTGATCCAAGGTTAAATACATCGCAACGCTTTTCCATTTTTTCGTTTATCAGGTATTGTACCGCAAGCGTGTGCGCATGCGCGATATCACAAACATGAATATAATCACGCAGGCATGAACCATCGCGCGTTGGATAATCATCGCCAAAAACAGTTACTACGGGTAATTTGCCAATTGCAGTTTGCGTGATCACTGGCACCAGGTTGGCTGGTTTACCAATCGGTAACTCACCAATATGTCCGGATGGGTGCGCACCAACAGGGTTAAAATATCTTAATAAAATACTTTGTGAAGCATTTGCCTTTGAAAATTCATTAATGATCTGCTCGCCCATTTGTTTGGTGTACCCATAAGGAGATTCCGCAGGTTTGGGAGGGGTTTGCTCTGTTACCGGGATAACATCCGGGTTGCCATAAACGGTGCAGGAAGAAGAGAATACAAAATAGGGTATGTGAAATTCCTGTACACACTTCAGCAGGTTGATGAGCGACACGAGGTTGTTTTCAAAATACATCAGTGGTTGTTCCACCGATTCACCTACAGATTTGTATGCCGCAAAATGTATGATGCCATCTATGTCGTCATTCTCCTGGAAAATGGCGAACGTATCATCAAAATTGCATAGGTCAACCTTGTAATTTTTAATCTTGGTGCCCGTGATCTTTTCCACGCCTTCCAGTATTCTTGGGGAGCTCTTTGAATTATTATCTACGGAGATCACTTCGAATCCATTTTCAACCAGGTCAACAATGGTATGAGAACCAATGTAGCCGCATCCGCCTGTAACCAAAATTTTCTTCATCTGCTGTATTTTGTTAGGTGTTCGGTAATTAATTTTCGTTTGCTACATCCATCAGGTACTGGCCATAACCACTTTTAAGAAGTGGCTGCGCCATAGCGATGAGCTGTTCTTTTGTAATAAATCCCTTCCTGAAAGCGATCTCTTCAATACACGCGATCTTTATACCCTGTCTTTGTTCTATCACCTGTACAAACTGGCTCGCCTGCATCAGTGAATCGAATGTTCCGGTATCGAGCCAGGCCGTACCCCGGTCTAATATAGAAACCTTCAGCTTTCCCCTGCGAAGATATTCTTTATTTACGTCGGTGATTTCATATTCACCCCTCGGGCTGGGTTTCAGGTTCCTGGCGATCGATACCACCTCATTGTCATAGAAGTATATTCCGGGCACGGCATAGTCGCTTTTGGGGCTTGCGGGTTTCTCTTCTATCGAGATCACCTGGTTGTTTTTATCAAATTCCACCACGCCATATCTTTCGGGATCGCTCACGTGGTAAGCATATACAATGCCTCCCTCAGGATCGGTATTTTTTTCAAGCTTCTTTCCAAGCCCGCCGCCGTAGAAGATGTTATCACCCAGCACGAGTGCCACTTTTTCTTTCCCAATAAATGCTGCTCCTATAACAAATGCCTGCGCCAAACCATTTGGCTCGGGTTGTTCCTCATAAGTAAAGTGAATTCCCCAGTGCGAACCATCACCCAGTAGTCTTTTGAACTGTGGAAGGTCGTGGGGAGTTGAAATGATAAGGATCTCCTTAATACCCGCGAGCAATAAGGTAGAGAGCGGGTAATAGATCATGGGCTTGTCGTACACAGGTATGATCTGTTTACTGATCGCATAAGTGATCGGGTGCAGCCTTGTTCCTGATCCTCCCGCAAGAATGATTCCTTTCATTAGTAACTGGTAATTAAAGACGAAGCTACGCGCTTACACCTATAAGCCGACAATGTAATAAGAAACCAGTAGATAAAGAAGCGCTACTATTTTCTCTGCACCTTTTGCGTTACTCTCTGTATGCACAGAAGGAGTATCGCAGAGGGCGTAAAGATTATGGCAAAGTAGAAGAAAGAGAAGTGTTAGAAAATGGCAATCGAGATATAGTATACTATTGCTGCAAGCAATGCACTCACCGGAATAGTAAGTATCCACGCCCAAAGCAAATTGATGGTAACGCCCCACCTTACGGCTGAAAGTCTTTTTGTTGCACCCACACCAATGATGGCCCCGGTGATGGTATGCGTGGTACTAACGGGAATGCCTAAGTGCTCGGTGATATAAAGGGTGATTGCACCGGCGGTTTCGGCGCTCACTCCTTCGAGAGGAGTAACCTTAGTGATCCTGGTACCCATGGTTTTTACGATCTTCCAGCCACCGCTCATTGTACCGAATGCGATGCAGCTAAAACTGGCAATGGGTACCCACATATTTTGGTTCACAAACTCGTTGAACGTAAGCGTTATACCTTTTTGCTTCTGGTAAAAGATAATGGCGGCACCGATGATACCCATTACTTTCTGGGCATCATTACCTCCATGACCAAGACTAAGCAATGCCGATGATACCAGCTGCAGCCTGCGAAACCAGCTGTCTGCTTTATACGGGTTGGACCTCTGACAAATATTTACAATGATGACCGTTATCATAAAGGCGACCACCATACCGATTAAAGGAGCAAGAAATATAAAGATGAAAGTTGGAATCACTTTGGCGTAGTTGATCACATCAATTCCATTGTGACTCAGCGCACCGGCATGTGCAAGTGCCGCACCCATAAAGCCACCGAGTAAAGTATGTGAAGAGCTCGAAGGAATACCGAACCACCAGGTGAGCAGGTTCCACGATATAGCCGCAACCAGCCCCGCAAAGATCACCTGCAGGTTAATGAAGTCTTCATTCACCGACTTTGCAATGGTGTTACCAATCTTGAATTCACCAATAATGTATTTAGAAACGAAGAAGGCTATGAAATTGAAGAAAGCCGCCCACAATACCGCCTGGAAGGGGGTAAGCACTTTTGTGGAAACGATGGTTGCAATAGAATTGGCAGCATCGTGAAATCCATTTATATAATCAAATATCAGTGCAAGCACTATGATCACTACGAGAAAGGTCATGGTGATTACGCGTATTTGATGATGATCGATTCAATAACGTTCGCAGCATCTTCGCATTTATCGGTAACGATCTCCATTACCTGGTAGATCTCTCTTTTTTTAATCACCTCCTTTGCGTCGGGTTCGGTTTCGAAGAGCCTTTCTATACTGAGATCGAAAATATCATCGGCCTGGTTTTCGATGCTGTTTACTTTTACAAGCGCCTCTGTGATCTTGCGCATGTCGCGCATGTTCCTCAGTTCATGCACCGCGATTCTTATTTGTTCAGAACCCTGTTCTATCAGGTCTGCCATTTTCTGGATCCCCTGGTCGTTTGGATTTACTTTGTAAAAGTTGATCTTTTTTGCGGTGGCGAATATATAGTCGCACACATCATCGAGCGAAGTGGCGAGATAGTGAATGTCTTCCCTGTCGAAAGGGGTAATAAAATTGCGACCTAATTCAGTAAATATCTGGTGTGTGAAATCGTCATTAACATGTTCGAGGTCCTCAATTTGTGAAATGAGCCCGGCTCTTTTATCGTAATCCGGCTCCTTTACCACCTCCTTCAGGATCTTACCCATCCTGCCCATGGTGTCGGCCACCTGTTCGAACAAAGTGTAAAACACTTTATCCTTAGGCATGAAGATCTTCATAATCGAGTTCAATCCCATCTCATATAATTTGGTCAAAAATAGACTTACAAAAAAGAGTTGAGGGCAAAGGGGTGAATTGGTAATGATTTCTTAACATTGGATCACCGCGATTATCTTTGTTCGTCAATTCACTAGTATGAAGATAAGGGTATCTTTTAAGATAGTTTTCCTCCTGTTTATCGCTGCGTTTTACCTTTCATCTGCCACGGCGCAGTTCCTGGTGGAAATGATCGATACCAGCACGAATGCCAACAAAGGTCTTTGGGCGCTTTATAAAACGTCTGATCGCCTCCAGATCAGCGGTTATTTTCAACCACAATTCCAGGTAGCAGGGTCGAAGGGGGCCAAAAACTTCAGTGGTGGTGACTTCTCCAAATACTCCGACAGCCGTTTTATGATCAGACGTGGCCGTTTGCGTTTCGATTATGCCCACTTTACCGATAAAGGATTGCCTCAGGTGCAACTGGTTTTCCAGTTCGACGGTTCCGAAAAGGGAGTGGCTATAAGAGATTTCTGGGGCAGGTTCTATGAAAACAAGTTCCAGCTTTTCTCTTTTACCGCAGGCATGTTCGCGCGACCCTTTGGTTATGAAGTGAACCTGGGTTCCAGCGACAGGGAAACCCCCGAACGAGGCAGAATGTCACAAACATTAATGAAAACAGAAAGAGACCTCGGCTTTATGGCCACTTTCGAACCAAGAAAATCCACAAGCAAGGTCAAACTGCTAAAAATTGATGTGGGCGTATTCAACGGGCAGGGGTTAACTGGTACCGAAGAGTACGACAGTTATAAAGATATCATTGGCAGAATATCCCTCAAACCATTTCATCTCTCACCCCTTGTTACATTAACGGCAGGAACTTCTTTTTTTGAAGGCGGCATAGTGCAGAATACAAAATACCTGTACCACGAATCCGGGAAAACATTCACCCTCGATTCATCCCTGACCAATATCGGCAGAAAGGCACCAAGAAAATATCACGGTGTGGATGCGCAGCTTAAAATAAAGAATCCTTTTGGTAAAACAGAAATAAGGGGAGAATACTGGTGGGGAACGCAAAGTGCCTCGGCCAACGAATCCCTTACGCCGGGCACGGTACTTAACGAGCCGTATTATATCCGAACATTCACCGGGGCCTTTATTTATTTGCTCCAGAATATTGTAAATGATCATAACCAAATTGGAATAAAGTATGATTTTTATGATCCTAATACCAAGGCATCCGCCTCGGAGATTGGTGCGGCTAATTCAAATACACATTCAGGCGATGTGAAATTCAATACACTTGGTTTTGGATACATTTATACATTCGATGTACACACCAAACTGCAACTGTGGTACGAGGTGGTGAATAATGAACACACCTTACTCGATGGGTATAAAAATGATGTGAAAGATAATATTTTTACCTGCAGGATACAGTTCAGGTTCTAATGGATCACCAGGCGTTCCACTTCTTTCTGACCGGTCTTTTTATTTAGGGCCATTACAAAATAATCGCCGGCTTGTAATTGG
>JBDTMM010000049.1:0-10117 GCA_039934275.1 Flavitalea sp.
ACGGTGAGTACACAGCGAAAAAAAATTCATCCCCACAAGTTCACACTTTGGGTGGGCCTCGGCAGCATCGTAATGATGTTTGCGGGGCTAACCAGTGCCTTTATTGTAAAGGGAAGCCAACCTAACTGGACAACGATCCAGATGCCAATAACCTTTTATTATTCAACAGCAGTAATCCTGTTGAGCAGTATCACGGTTCAGATGGCGCTGAAATCGTTTAAGGAAAGAAACATGAAACAATACAGGAGGCTGATCACCACAACGGCCGTTCTGGGGGTTTTGTTTATAGCATTGCAGTTTGTGGGCTTCAGTGAATTGTGGAAAAGAGGCGTTGAATTTACCGGCGCAGGTGCGGGACAGTTTTTGTACATTATTTTCGGGCTGCATGCTTTGCACGTTCTGGGTGGAGTGATTGCACTATTGGTGATGTTCATAAAAGCATTCAGTTCCAAGGTTAGAAATTATAATCCGGTTTCAATTGAACTGGCGAGTACATACTGGCATTTTGTGGATCTGTTATGGATCTATTTATTTGTATTTTTTATGTGGTCACTTTAACATCATTGCGAAACTTATATAAAAAAGCAACATGGCAGAAGTAGCAGTTATAAATCAAAGATGGTGGTCGGGAGGAAAAAGCCCTTTCAACCTTGAATATGGAAAATTGATGATGTGGTACTTCCTGATGAGTGATGCATTCACCTTCGGCGCTTTTTTGATTTCCTATGGTTCTATCAGGTTTGCCACAAACGCATGGCCCGATCCTAACCACGTGTTCGCCTCGTTTCCTTTAATGGGGGCGCACCATCTACCTTTGTTATTCGTTAGTTTGATGACATTTATATTGATCATGAGCTCGGTTACCATGGTGCTTGCGGTTGGGGCTGGGCACGCACACGACAGGGCTGGAGTGATAAAATGGATGTTCTGGACTATACTCGGCGGACTTGCCTTTTTAAGCTGCCAGGCCTGGGAATGGACACACCTTTATTCAGAAGGTGCATGGTGGGGAAGAAACCCCTTTCCAAATTATGATGGTACAAAAGCAACCACAAACTTTACTAATTTCTTTTTTACCATAACAGGTTTTCATGGTTTCCACGTTTTTTCTGGAGTGATCATTAATATCGTGATGCTGTGCATGGCCTGGAACGGAACTTTTGAAAGAAAAGGGCATTATTTAATGATAGAAAAGGCCGGTTTATACTGGCACTTTGTTGACCTGGTTTGGGTATTTGTATTTACCTGCTTCTATCTGTTTTAAATTAGAAACTGAACAACTTATTACATGGCGAATTTCGAAAACCAATCGCACGCTGCTCACGCTGAAGCAGGACACGCCTTAGATACCAAAGCAATCTGGAGAACATTCTGGATCCTACTGGTTATTACCTGCCTCGAACTGATAGTAGGTATGTTTATAGCTCCAAGGTTCCCGCATCATGTTAAGATCTGGTTTAATATTTTATACATCATATTCACCGGTGCAAAAGCATTTTATATTATTGCGGAATTCATGCATCTCAGGCACGAGATCAAGAACATGATCATGACCATCGCCATCCCGGCTTTGCTATTTGTCTGGTTCATTGCTGCATTTCTCTGGGAAGGAAACTCATTTAAGAATCTTCGCAACACTTTGGATCCTCACAAGCGCGAAGGGCAACAATATATCCCTCCTCCTGCTGAACCTAATGGCGAAGAGCATCTCAAATAGGTTACCTTTGCGCCTTAATTTAATATGTGAACAGGAAAGCGCTTCTTGCTTTGTGCATCGTCGCATTGCTACCCGTGGTAAGTTATTTCATTGTAAAGGAGATCAGCAAAAATGCAGTAAATATGCCGCCTCGGTACTTCGCCGATACGGTAATGAATAGCATTGTCAATGGAAAAAGCGAAACGGATACCATATGGCACACCATTCCAAACATCACTTTTACAAACCAGCTCGGTGACCAGGTTTCACTTGACGATGTAAAAGGAAAGATCATCGTAGCCGATTTCTTTTTTACAAAATGTCCATCAATCTGCCCATATCTTACAAAGAATATGAAAGGATTGCAGGATGCTATGAAAATAAAAGATTTCAGAAAGAAAATCGACAGCAGTTTTGTACAGTTCATTTCTTTTACCGTTGACCCCGAAAGGGATTCTGCACAGGCGCTTAAGGTCTATGCCGATAAATATGGAGTGAACCACGACACCTGGTGGTTCCTTACAGGACCGAAAAAGAAAATCTACAATTTCGCCTTTGATGAACTTAAACTCGGACTGGTTGATGGAAAGGGAATCGATTCCAATTTTATTCATACCGAAAAATTTGTTCTGCTCGACCGTGAGCGCATCGTGCGCGGGTATTACAACGGCCTCGATACTGCCTCATTATCAAAGCTTGCAGAAGATATGACGATACTCATGCTTGAAAAAGACAGGAAGAAAAAAACATCCATTTTCTGATGATCTGCATTTAACTATCTATCTACATTATTATTTCATCCCGCTATGTTTGAACCTCATATTGTAAAGAATGATAAAAAGGCCCGGATATTTATTGTCACCGTTTCCCTGGCAATATTTCTTGCAATTGTAGTTCTCGGGAAGGTGCAGGTGCCGGTAGGCGATACATTTGACATGCACATTTTTGCAAAATTCAATGCGGTGATCAATAGCATGGTGTCTATCCTGTTAATCGCGGCATTGGTTGCGGTAAAAAAGAGAAATTATCGTTTGCACAGGAACCTCATGTTACTTGCTATAGTGTTTTCAATTTTATTTCTTGTTTCTTATATATGCCATCATCTACTTTCTCCCGAAACAAAATATGGCGGCGTTGGTACAATCAGATATATCTATTTTTTCATTTTAATCACGCACATTTTTCTCGCCACGGTAATATTGCCATTTATATTATTTACCGCATACCGGGGGTTGATATCAGAATGGCCTGCACATCGTAAACTTGCGCGATACACTTGGCCCGTGTGGCTGTATGTCTCCATTACCGGAGTAGTGGTGTACTTACTGATCAGTCCTTATTATACTGCACACTAAATCAGCTCTGTTGAAGGGTCCCAGAAAACCTTATCGAAGTTTTGTACCTGGTCGTTTATCACTTTGATTTTTTCCTTTTCAAGTAACTGTTGCATTTCTTCGGGGGTTGAGAAATGTGCCTTACCGGATAACATGCCATTGCGGTTAACTACGCGGTGGGCCGGAACTTTCATTTCACCTTTCTGTGGCGGGCGGTGCGCTCCATTCATTGCCCAGCCAACCATCCGTGCGGATAGTTTTGTACCAAGACAAGCCGCTATGGCGCCATAAGAGGTCACTCTTCCTTTTGGGATTTGCCTCGCCACTTCAAACACCAATTCAAAAAATGATTCTTCTTTTTTGCCTGAGGGATTTACTTTTTGAAGTTTATCTCTTGCGGCCGGTTTACTTTTCGCCACCTTGATTTAATTTTCTTTGTTGCAAAAGAATTGTTCTTTTCGGCTCCTTCACGTTGAGATATTCATAGGGACAGTGCCTGCATCCGTAACCACAACAATACCCGCGACTCAGCAAAAACTGTTCGGTGAAAACGGTTAATCCGTCATCGTTTGAATACGATTCAGACTCGTCGTCTGTCAGTCTCTTTTTCAAGGATAATTTCTTTTAGTTCATTGTCTTTATCGGGTAATGGTGTTGAAGGAAGTTTAAACTGAAGATAATACACTTTTTTGCTACCGGAAATATCCAGGCTTTCGTAATAGGTTTTAATGGCAAGTTCACCACTTACAATCTGCTGCGCATATACATTATCGTTATCCGCTAATACTTCCAGGTCATGAAATGCTATCACGAGTTTTGTGAACTCATAAAGGTCGGGCGAGTCCGTTTTCAGATGTATTTTTCCTCCTTTTGCAAGAAATTGCTGGTAATTGCGAAGAAAGGCAGGGTGAGTAAGTCTCTTTTTTGCTTTTGATGTTCTTAGCTGTGGATCGGGAAAGGTTATCCAGATCTCCGATACTTCGCCGGGAACGAAATATTGCGAAACCTTATCGATCTGGCTCCTTATAAATGCAACATTTTTAAGGTGCATTTCGAGTGATTGTTTTGCGCCCACCCAAATCCTGTTTCCCTTGATGTCTATCCCTATAAAGTTTTTTTCGGGATGAAGTTTTCCGAGTCCAACGGCGTATTCTCCCTTTCCACACGCAAGTTCCAGCGTTAGTGGCTGCTGATTTTCGAAATAGCCGGACCATTTTCCCTGCATGTGTATCGGGTACTCAAACACATTTGAAAATGTTTTTATTTCGGCGAATCTTTCAAGTTTCTTCTGGCCCATCGAAACAAAAGTAATTGTTTTATGAAAGAGAGTAAATTTGCACAAAAGGAAAAGATGAAGCTTTCTACAAAACTTATTCATGGAGGAATTGAGCCAGACCCAACTACCGGTGCGATAATGACACCAATTTATCAAACTTCCACCTATGTGCAGGAAGCGCCTGGTGTAAATAAGGGGTACGAATATGCGAGATCGCAGAACCCGACAAGAAAGGTTTTAGAAGAAGCTCTGGCGATCAGTGAAAATGGGAAGTATGGATTAAGTTTCAGCAGCGGTGTTGCTGCAACGGATGCGGTAATTAAATTATTAAAGCCGGGTGATGAAGTAATAGCGGGCACCGATCTGTACGGAGGTACGTATCGTTTATTTTCAAAAATATTCAGCAAGTTCGGAATCAAGTTTCATTATGTTGACATGGGAAACGCCAATG
Source organism: Flavitalea sp. (assembly GCA_039934275.1). GTDB lineage: Bacteria > Bacteroidota > Bacteroidia > Chitinophagales > Chitinophagaceae > Flavitalea. The sequence goes on from JBDTMM010000049.1 coordinate 4,758, forward strand.
ACATAAAGGAATTCATCAATGATAAAACAAAACTGATCTGGCTGGAAACACCAAGTAATCCACTGATGAATATCGTGGATATTAAAGCAGTCACCGATATAGTAAAGGGGCAAAAGATATGGGTGGCGGTGGATAATACTTTTGCCTCCCCATATCTGCAAAACCCATTGAACCTTGGTGCAGATATAGTAATGCATTCGGCAACGAAATATCTCGGCGGCCATAGTGATGTAATTCATGGTTGTTTGATGATGAACAATCCCGACCTGCGTGAACAATTGTATTTTATTCAAAAGAGTTGCGGTGCGGTGCCTGGTCCGCAGGATTGTTTTTTAATATTAAGGGGACTAAAAACGCTTCACCTGAGAATGGAAAGGCATTGCGAAAATGGCCAAGCTGTTGCGAAATACCTTCGTGCTCATGAAAAAGTTGGAAGGGTGTACTGGTGCGGCTTTGAGGATCATCCGGGATATGCCATTGCAAAAAAGCAAATGCGCGGTTTTGGTGGAATGATGAGCTTTACACTTAAAGATGATAATATTGATGTTGCCAAAAAACTGCTGTCATCCACTAAGCTCTTTGCACTGGCTGAAAGCCTTGGCGGAGTGGAGTCACTCATCAATCATCCTGCAACCATGACACATGCATCCATACCCAGAGACGAAAGAATTAGAAATGGATTAAGCGATTCCCTGATACGGTTAAGTGTTGGCGTGGAAGACGTTGACGACCTGATCGAAGATCTTAAACAGGCGATCAATAAAGTGTAGCACATTGCTGAATATTACAGAATTAAAAATTTTCCTCGATCGTAAAGTAGAAGAGTACAACCGCCCTGAATTTATTATACCCGACCCTATCTCCGTACCACATCGGTTCACTAAAAAACAGGACATAGAAATCGCGGGATTTTTTGCGGCCATATTCGCTTGGGGCAACAGAACCACCATCATTAATAAATGCACAGAATTAATGAACATGATGGATAATAGTCCGTACGACTTTATCATTCATCATAAAGAAAAAGAGAGACGGCGATTTGAAGGATTTTGTCACCGCACTTTCAATACCACAGATCTTTTTTATTTTATTTCTTTTTTTCAGTGGCACTATCAGCAGCATGACTCACTGGAAGTTGCATTTCTTCCAAAGAAAATAGATATGCAGCAGGAATTTATTGAACAGTCGCTTAATCATTTTCATCACTACTTTTTTTCGATGGAACATGTTCCTGAAAGAACGAAAAAACACGTAGCTGCCCCATACAGAAATTCGGGTTGCAAGCGGCTTAATATGTTCTTACGGTGGATGGTGAGAAGAGATAATATGGGTGTTGATTTTGGCATCTGGAAAAAGATTAAGCCCCACCAGCTTATTTGCCCCCTCGATGTACACGTGGCAAGAGTTGCAAAAAGATTCGGTTTGCTCGACAGGCCAAAAGCAGACTGGATCGGGGCATTGTCCTTAACCCACCATCTCCGTTCATTCGATCTCAAAGACCCTGTAAAGTACGATTTTGCCCTGTTTGCATTAGGAGTAATGGAGAAATTTTAAGTTCAGTAACTTTGGAAAAATATCTATTATGCCCGGGTATGAATTTTTTGGAGAGGAAGAAAGAAAGCAGGTGCAAGACGTATTAAACACCGGAATTTTAATGCGCTATGGCTTCGATGGACCAAGAAAAGGAATATGGAAATCGAAGGAACTCGAACAAAATATATGCGACACTTTTGGCTGTAGGTATGCGCAGCTGGTCAGCAGTGGCACGGCGGCTCTTACAACGGCATTGTCTTCGCTTGGTATTGGTTATGGCGATGAAGTGATCATGCCGAGTTTTACTTTCGTAGCGAGCTTTGAAGCAGTAATAAGTGTTGGTGCGGTGCCCGTTTTAGTGGATGTGGACGACACACTTACCCTTGACCCCGCTTCGGTAAAAAAAGCAATTACTAAAAAAACGAAATGCATTATGCCCGTACATATGTGCGGCAGCATGGCCGACCTGGATGCATTAAAAGATATTTGCGCGGAACATAAATTACTATTACTCGAAGATGCTTGCCAAAGTATAGGCGCAACCTATAAAGGAAAATATGTGGGTACCATTGGCGATGCCGGCACATTTTCATTCGACTTTGTAAAAACGATCACCTGCGCCGAAGGCGGTGTGGTGATGACCAATAGCAGTGAAGTATATACGAAGTGCGATGGCTACAGCGACCATGGTCATGATCATAAGGGTACTGACAGGGGTGCTGATCTTCATCCTTTCATTGGATATAATTACAGGATTTCAGAATTGCATGCCGCCGTTGGCCTTGCACAGATCCAAAAGCTCGATAATTTTCTCTCCATACAAAAGCACAATCACGCCATATTGAAGGAGATTCTTGCAGATGTTCCTGGCGTTAGCTTCAGGAGAATACCCGAAGGTGGCAAAGATAGCTGTACGTTCCTCAGCTGGTTCCTGCCAACGGAGCAGCAGGCAAAAGCGGTAATTGCAGAATTAAAGTCCGGTAATATACTTGCCGGAAACTTCTATTGGTTCGATAATAACTGGCACTATATACGCAAATGGGGTCATCTTAAGAACTCCGTTACACTTAATTCACTCCACCCCGATTTAAAGAAGGAAGTGATCCATCATGCAACAAAAGATTTCTCCGCAAGCGATGCGATCATGTCGCGGTGCATTTCAACATTGATCAATCTCAGTTGGACGGAAGACCAGATAAGAGCAAAAGGTGAAGGAATTGCAGCGGCAATTAAAAAAACGGCCGGCAAACCCTCAATGGCTATTTCTTAATAGTTGACGATTATTATTTGCCTTCAAGGGCATTGGCTTGGGCAAGTGAGCCCATGCGTACCTTTATCGGGATTTTCAGCGTTTTCTCTATAAAAAGTTCCTGGCGACAGAAAAATGCCCAGTTTTTTACCGACATATCCTTTGCCACCGACATCGTGGCACGATTCCTCGGGTTTAGGTCCTGTGCGGATGCACGAAAAAAGGGATGGTAATATTCATTAGCAGCAGGGCTGACAAGTGAAATACCAGAGAAGGAAATAGGAAAGGCTGGGGTTTTATTCCAATCAATTTTTTGCAGTGAATTCTGGCCAAAAGAATTTTGGCAAAAAAACAATACTCCTAACACAATAATAAATATTTGTTTGGCTCTACGCACCCTGCTTATTTTTAACTAAATTTACGGCCTGATTTTTGTGGAAGCGGCAAATCTTTTTTCTAAACCAACGCAGCTACATTATCCCGCAGGAAAAATATGGCACTAAGTCAGAGTTTACAGCAAAAGCTGCTCCAAAAGTTATCGCCTCAGCAAATTCAGCTAATGAAGTTGCTGCAGGTTCCTACTGCCAATCTCGAAGAGCGTATTAAGGAAGAGCTTGAAGAAAATCCGGCACTCGAGCAATCAGAAGAGGACTATGACGACCAGTTCGATGAGCCAAAGGATGAATTTGACAGTTCGGACGAAGAGGATTTCGAGGCTGAAGGAACTGAAGATGAATATGATAACGTAGATATCAGTGAGTATGTAGCAGAGGATGACGGGGAAATCGCCGACTATAAAATGCGTGACGACAACTACCCCGAGGCCGATGAAAACAAAACGGTTCCTTATAAGATCCACACCTCTTTTCACGAGCACCTGCAGGAACAGCTTGGAATGTTAAAGCTGGACGACAAGCAGAAAAAGATTTCAGAACAAATAGTAGGAAGCATAGACGATGACGGGTATTTGCGCCGCGAAACCGCAGCCATTGTAGATGACCTTGCCTTTCGCCAAAACATCGAGACCAATGAGGAGGAAGTAGAAGCGGTTATCAAATTCATTCAGCAATTCGATCCACCAGGCGTTGCCGCGCGTAACCTGCAGGAATGTTTGCTGCTTCAATTGCAAAGACAGAAGGTGCAAAGAAAAGAAGTGGAAATGGCCATAGATGTTCTGACCATGTACTTTGACGAGTTCACCAAAAAGCACTACGACAAAATTCAGCGTGGATTAAACCTCACAGACGAACAGCTAAAGGAGGTGATCAACCAGATCATCCGGCTAAACCCCAAACCAGGGGGCAACCATTCAGATATGAACAAGGCGGAGAGTTACGTTATCCCCGACTTTTTCGTTTACAACAACGCCAGCAAACTTGAGCTCACCCTCAATTCAAAAAATGCTCCTGATCTAAGGATCAGCGAAGGGTATAAGGATATGCTCCGCGATTATGATAAAGGCGCAAAAAAAGACAGAAGGCAAAAAGAGGCGGTTATTTTCATCAAACAAAAGATAGATGCAGCAAAGTGGTTCATCGATGCTATAAAGCAGCGCCAGCACACGCTTACCAGTGTTATGGAAACCATCATGGAATACCAGCTGGAATTTTTTCTCACTGGTGACGAAACTGTGATGCGGCCAATGATCCTTAAAGATATAGCAGAACGTACGGGCCTTGATATCTCTACAGTGAGCCGTGTGGCTAATAGTAAATTTGTGCAAACCGAATTTGGAACTTACAGGCTGAAGTTCTTTTTCAGTGAATCACTTAGTACTGAAAGTGGTGAAGAAGTTTCTACAAGGGAAGTCAAAAAAATACTCAGTAATTTTATAGAAGGAGAAAGCAAGAAAAAGCCATTGAGCGATGAAAAGCTAACTGAATTATTACAGGACAAGGGTTACAACATTGCCCGCCGCACAGTAGCAAAATACAGGGAGCAATTAAATATACCTGTGGCAAGATTACGTAAAGAATTATGACAACACTTACACCCGGCATTGCGTTGGAAAACAAAACTTCTTCACTCACGCGCATAGTAGCACAGGTTATTTCATTTGTTTTTCATCCATTATTAATACCGGTTTACATTACCTGTTTTTTGTTGTTCGTTCATCCGCTGATGTTTGCAGGTTATGAATCATCGGGCAAATTAAAATTGCTGGGTACTGTGGTGGTGAACCTTACCATGCTGCCTGCGATTACAGTTTTTCTTTGCTGGAGACTGAAATTTGTGGAAACCGTTTTCCTGCATACCCAAAGGGACAGGATCATTCCGCTTGCTGCGGCCATGATCTTTTACTTCTGGTGCTGGTTCGTTTTGAAAGGATTTACGGAGATACCGGAGTACTTCAGGCAGTTTTTACTGGGATGTTTTATTACGATCATTGTGGCCTGGATGTCGAATATATATTTTAAGATCAGTTTGCATGGGCTCGCGATGGGCGGGATGTTTTGCTTTACATTTATGGTGATGTATTCTACTGAGGGTGCAAGCGCTCAATACCTGGCGATGGCCGCGCTGATCAGCGGGCTGGTGTGTACATCGAGGATGTTGCTGAACGCTCATCCTCCCTTTG
>JBDTMM010000050.1:0-10090 GCA_039934275.1 Flavitalea sp.
ATGGCTAAGAGTGGTTAATTAAACTTCAGAAGGTGAAGGTGAAAAAGCTCAATTTAGGATTCGTACCCTATGATTGAGCTTTTCTTTTTTGGGGAACATCTGCTACACTCCCTTTAAATAAGGTTCCTAATGATAATGCAAAGCATTATTTAATATGCTGATTTCTAAAGCCTTATTATGGATTAATAAAAATCACGGCGCTGCAGTCATTGATAGGGAACGCTTTTTACACAGGATAATAGCATAATTTATTACTTCATCTCAAAAGATAATTTCTCATGAAAAGCATTCTTTTCATTGCTTTTTTAGCAATCGCAACTGTGGGCTGTCATACACCGGAAAAATCAACCGATTCTAATACCTCTACAATGATCACCGATTCAGCCCCATCAACAATGAGTACTCCGCCAGACAACACAATGGCTACTCCTGTTGATACAATTAGCGGTGGCATGAAAACAGATTCAACAATAAATAGATAATAAACTTAGTGGCAATTGAATAGGGTGCTTGGAATAAGGCTGTTTCTTTTTGAAGCAGCCTTTTTTGTTTTTTTACAGGTTAGTAACATAACTTTAGCCTGCTTAAAATAAACAACCCACTATGCTAAAAAATATTCTCCTTTTCGCTCTGACGTCCATTGTACTATTCTCATGCGTAAGTTCAAAAAAATATAAAGCGAGCCAGGCGCAGGTTGAATCAGTAAACAAAGAATTCGCTCGTCTCCAATCGGATCTGAAAAATTGTGAAGACTTCAGCGCACGTCAAAAAGCAAATATGCAAACGGAATTAGATGCAATGAAAAAAGAGAACGCATTCCTGAAAGAAAACAATACAAATGTACTTAGCCAGCTGAAAGACCTTTCGGTGTTGTCGTCCACCCAGGCAGAAAGCGTAAAGAAATCACTGGAAAATCTTGGTTCAAAAGATGCGTATATCCAGGACCTGCAATCTGCCCTTTCCAGGAAAGATTCGTTGAATATGGCATTAGTGATGAACCTGAAAAGCGCTCTAACCGACGTGAACGATAAGGACGTGAACATACAGGTTGAGAAAGGCGTCGTATTCATTTCTATATCCGATAAACTTTTATTCAAAAGCGGAAGTTCTACAGTATCCGAAGGCGCTATGAGTGTTCTTTCAAAAGTGGCACAGGTTTTAAATGCTAATCCGACCTTAGATATTTTGGTGGAAGGCCACACCGATTCCATTCCTATTAAAAATGCTTGTGTTATCGACAACTGGGATCTTAGTGCAAAACGCGCAACATCGGTTACCCGAATACTTCAGAACAATTATAACATCGATCCTGTAAGAATGACCGCAGGCGGAAAGAGTGAGTACACACCGCTTGTATCCAACGATACACCGGAAGGGCGCGCAAGCAATCGCCGTACTCGTATTGTAATTCTTCCTCAGCTTGACCAATTCTTTAAGTTACTCGAGAAAAAAAGTTAATTCTTAAAATAGCTCATTATGTTGTGGGAAGGAAGAAGGCAAAGCACAAATGTTGAAGATAGAAGGGGAATGTCTGTAGGAGGTTTTGCCGTTGGTGGAGGATTAATTGGTGTGATAGCCGTGGTGTTGAATTTATTATTCGGTGGCGGCGATCCGTCCAATTTACCAGAGCTGATGCCCGGTCAGCAAGGTCAACAACAAATGCCTTCAGGCGATCAGAAAGCAGATGACCAAAGGGCAGAATTTGTAAAAGTTGTTCTCGCGGAAACCGAAGACGTTTGGACCAATCTTTTCCAGGAGCGCGGTAAATCATATCCTGAGCCAACTTTAGTGTTGTTCAGGGATGCTGTTGAGTCTGGTTGCGGCATGGCAAGTGCAGCATCCGGACCTTTTTATTGCCCTGGCGATCATAAGTTGTATGTAGACCTTTCTTTTTATGAAGAGTTGCAATCAAGATTTAATGCACCTGGCGATTTTGCGATGGCGTACGTTGTTGCACATGAAGTTGGCCATCACGTGCAAACATTATTGGGCACCTCTGCAAAAGTGGAACGTGCAAGGCGGCAAATGAATGAAACCGAATTTAATAAGTTGTCGGTGAAGGTGGAATTGCAAGCAGATTTTTACGCAGGCGTGTGGGCGCATTTTGCTAATCGCGCAAAGATTCTTGAATCAGGAGATATACAGGAAGCGTTAACCGCTGCCAACGCAATTGGCGATGATCGGTTGCAAAAAGAAACGCAGGGAACGGTTGTTCCGGATGCGTTTACTCACGGTACCTCTTCCCAAAGAATGTATTGGTTCAAAAAAGGGTTTGACACCGGTGACATTATCAAGGGGGATACCTTTAATGATCCTTCTCTAAATTAATCAATAGGAAAACCTAAGCCTCTTTTTCTTCAGTAGTGGGTGGAGTATCATTTGCCGTTTCCTGTAATTGCAGATCTTCCTTTTTTTGTTCGGATGGATTTGTGTTTACAATGGACAATTGAAATTTTGTGTTGAGGCTGATATTAATATCGCTGTTTGTAAGAATGGCCCTGCTTGCAGGATCCTGGAGCAATACCACTGCAAGATCGCTTGCCAGAGGGGAGCCGCTGATAACGTTTGAAACCCTGCCCTGCACAAATTCAATCAAAAATTTATACCCGGCTTTTCTGCCGCTTCCTGCTCTTTCAAAATCTATTCGGTTTAGATCCAGCGTTTGGCTTTCTGAATTGGCTTTCTTCATCAGGATTTTAATAATAGGCAAATACTTATTCCAAACGTGAACGTACATCATTATGTCGGTGAGTTTGAGCAAAGTTCGTTAATAAATGTGAGAAACGAACCCGTTGACTCATATTCATCCATATTCCTTCCCCTCTTGGCTTCCTCTGCGCCACCTCTGCGCCCTATGCGATACTCTCTTTTTGCACAGAAGTTATTCGCAAAGAACGCAGAGACAATCGCTAAGGACTCAAAATAGCTTAGCCCGGTTTACGGGTTTCATACAGTACATGACTCACCTCTATCAACCGCTCAAGTTGTTCATAAAAATAGATCAGGCTTGTTCTTTCCCGGGCCTTCAGGCTTGGATAACTTCCCGTTACCAGGGTTTTCATTCCTTCCCACATCATCCATCGGGCCTGTGGCAGATGGGCAAATTCAAAAAAATCAATGATTACTTTCTCAGGATTTGCGATTTCATCGGCAGTTAACTTTCGTGGTTTCATTTCCCACGCTTCATGATCTCTCAGGTTCATACACAACTTTTTAAAGGTTAAAACAATCTAGTCACCGCATTCAAACACTTCAATTTCCGGAAGTAATTGCTTTCTTTGAAATACTGAGCACTCGAAATTAAACTTTAGTCTATATATTTATCCTAAATATCATAGCTTTTTTTCTAATTTTATTATGTTGTTTTCCTTGCGGGTAATTGATCGTTTATACAAATATTTGGAGTTTCATCACATCAGCCCCCACGCTTTTGAACGCACCTGTGGCGTTGCAAACGGTTATATCAAAAAACAATTAAATGGCCGCGGTACCATTGGATCAGAGATTATTGAAAAAATTATTGATACATATAGCGACCTTAGTCTAACATGGCTCATCACCGGAGAAGGAAAAATGCTTTTGTATGAACAAAAGTCTGAGTCCATGGGTAAGATGCATGAATCTGCTCCTGATTACTTGTCCAGTATCTTTATTGGCCGACAGTTAAAGGAGAAAATTAAAGTCCTTGAAAATGCGCTCGCTGATAAAGAGAAAATCATTAAACTTCTCGAGAAACAATTGTGCAAAAACGAACAGTCATAGGCAGGATTATTGCACCATTTTATAAAACCTGCCATATGGTTAAGACCTCGCTTCATCTTCTTTTTTCTTTATTGCTAATAAGTGGCTGCGACCTCAAAAACAATGCTCTTGAAAAAAAGGACGACCCAAAACTCAATGATCTTAGAGCTCCGAAGGGATTCCAGGTTAGTTTTTTTGCGCATGATGTTCATAATGCACGCTCTATGGCTTTGGGCGATAATGGAACCGTATTCGTTGGAAACAGACAGGGTAAAAATGTCTATGCACTTGTGGATGCAAATCATGATGGGGTGGCTGAAAAGAAATACACCATAGCAGAAGGATTAAAAATGCCTAACGGTGTTGCCTTCAGAAATGGCTCACTTTATATCGCCGAGCTGAACAGGATCTCAAGAATTGATAATATCGAAGCAACCCTCGAACATCCGGGCAAACCCGTAGTTATTTTCGATAGCCTTCCTTCCGAAGAACACCATGGTTGGAAATATCTCGCCTTCGGACCCGATGATAAGTTGTATGTGACCGTTGGCGCACCTTGTAATATTTGTAATGACAGTGAAAAAGATCCGCGGTTTGCATCCATCATTCGTATGAATCCGGATGGAACCGGCTTTGAAGAATTCGCCCATGGAATCAGGAACTCTGTCGGGTTTGCATGGAACCCACAGTCAAAAGAAATGTGGTTCACTGAAAATGGTCGCGATGAACTGGGCGATAATACTCCTCCCGATGAATTAAACATCGCCTCAAGGGCGGGTGAGCACTTTGGTTATCCATATTGCCATGCGGGAGAAATACTCGATCCCGAATACGGTAAGGGAAAGAGTTGTGCCGACTATAAAGCGCCGGCAGCCAAACTTACTCCGCATGGCGCTGCACTTGGGATGAAATTTTACACGGGAACAATGTTCCCGGAAAAATACCGCAACCAGGTGTTCATTGCTGAGCACGGCTCGTGGAACAGGACCTCGCCCATCGGTTATAGGGTGATGATGGCTGCCCTTGAAGGTAATACGGTTAAAAGTTATACTCCATTTATAGAAGGTTTTCTCAAAAATAACGAAGCCTGGGGCCGGCCGGTTGACATACTGATTCTGAAAGATGGCTCAATGCTTATTTCCGACGACCATGCAAATGCCATTTACCGGGTAACCTATGCGGTAAAATGATACGAATACATACTGCATTATCTTTGCGCATATGTTAAAGGAGATATTGATCAATGCTACAGATGCTGGTGCGGCCATTCTTAAGCACTATTTCAACAATAAAAATTTAAAGATCAGTAACAAGGATGGGATCAATAATCTCGTAACCGAAGCCGATCATGCTGCAGAAAAAGCGATTATAGATACTATCAGGGAGCAATTCCCCGAGCACTTTATTCTTAGTGAAGAATCAGGAGAAATGAAAACGAACTCCGAATACAAATGGATCATAGACCCTATAGACGGAACGGTAAACTATGCACATGGCATTCCAATATGTTGCGTTTCCATCGGTCTTGAACAAAACGGGAAAATGATCATGGGCGCAGTGTACAACCCCTTACTTGGTGAATTTTATCTCGCAGAAAAAGGAAAGGGTGCATTGCTCAATGGGGAACCGATTCACGTTAGCGATAAAAAAAGCGTGATTGATTCCTGCCTGGTGACTGGCTTTCCATACACTTATCTCGATATGCCCAACGGCCCAATACAGGTTTTCGAAAGATTCATCAGAAAGGGAGTTCCTGTGCGGAGGCTGGGCTCTGCAGCAATGGATCTTTGTTGGGTAGCAGCAGGAAGGTTCGATGGATTTTTTGAACACAAACTGCAGGCATGGGATAGTGCTGCAGGATTTTTAATAGTGGAAGAAGCCGGTGGAAAAGTCACCGATTTCGATGGCACCTATTATTCTCCTTATCAACCCCGCATACTCGCCACGAATGGAAGCATTCATGATGAAATGATAGAATTGATCAGGGGTTAAATCTTAAAGCATTTTAATAATGAATTCGCGAACCGAAATAGCAGCACTGGGTGAATTTGGACTCATTGAACATCTTACCCAAAACATCGAGCTCCAAAATGTTTCTTCTATACTTGGAGTCGGTGATGACGCCGCAGTAATAGATCATTTCGGAAAACAAACAGTTGTTACAACCGATCTGCTGATCGAAGGTGTGCATTTCGATTTAATGTACACTCCGTTAAAACACCTTGGTTATAAAAGCGTGATCGTTAACCTCAGCGACATCTATGCGATGAACGCCATTCCAACACAAATCACCCTCAGCATTGGTTTCAGCAACCGCTTTAGTATCGAAGCACTTGATGAATTTTACGAAGGCGTATATGCGGCCTGTGCGGCTTATGGAGTTGATCTTGTTGGCGGAGATACCAGCACTTCACAAAAAGGATTTATTATTTCGGTAACCGCCATCGGTGAAGTTACTCTCGATAAATTAGTAAGAAGAAATACCGCAAAACCAGGCGACCTGATATGCTGCTCAGGTGATCTTGGCGCGGCTTATATTGGATTATTATTTCTTGAACGCGAAAAGAAAATTTTCCTCGAAAGTCCGCAGGTGCAACCAGACCTGGAGGGAGAGAAGTTTGTTGTAAGTAAATTATTAAAACCTGAAGCAAGAAAAGACATCATAGAATTTTTTGAAGAGAATAATATCTTGCCTACTTCTATGATGGATATAAGCGATGGGTTAAGCTCTGAAATATTACACCTCTGCAAAGCAAGCAATACAGGTTGCAGGTTGTACGAAGAGAAAGTTCCCATTTCAGATGAAATGAAAGCCGCAGCCTACAAGTTTCAAATTGATCCTACCGCCTGTGCTCTCAGCGGTGGGGAAGACTATGAATTGTTATTTACGCTTCCTCAATCGGAGTACGATAAATTGGTGCTGAACGAACAGATCAGTGTGATCGGGTACATGACCGAACCCGGCGAAGAGGCGAAAATAATTACAAAGGGCGGCGGTCTTCATACTATTGTAGCACAGGGCTGGAACGCATTCAAATAATATTCATTGACGAAAAATAGCTCTCTTGCAATTATTTCACGAATAAACACATCAATAAAATATGTGTCGTTTATTATGCCCATTATATTCCTGATTGCCTGTTCCGCTTCTCGTAGCGTTTCTATTGAAAATAAAAAGTACAGTCCCGATAAACTAAAAAAAGACTACTCAATTCTGCGCGCGGCGCTGGAAGATACACATCCAAGCCTTTATTGGTTTACGTCAAAAGATTCGATGAACAAATCTTTCGACGATGGTTACTCCTTGCTGAACGATTCCATGACCGAGCGCCAGTTCCGCACCAATTTATTAAAAGTGGTGGCCGCTATAAAATGCGGGCACACCTCGGTGAACTACTCAAAGGCATATTCAAGATATCTCGATACTGCAAATCTCACATTATTTCCCCTGGCAATAAAAGCCTGGAAAGACACTTTAGTGGTAACCGTAAACCTGAATAAAAAAGATTCGTTATTAACGAGAGGTACTATAATAACGGCCATCAATAACCGACCCGCTTCCTACCTGATCGATACGTTCCTGAATTATATCACCGGTGATGGAAATTCAATGTCGGGACGATACCAGTCGCTCAGTTCGTTTGGCACTTTTGGGGTAATGTATAAAAACGTCTTTGGGTTAACGGATAGTTTTGACATTGAATACCAGAAAACAAATGGCACCTCCGGCCACGTTATAGTGCCTGTTTACAAACCCGAAATGGATTCAACGGATCGCGTGGACAGTCTGCTACCTGAAAAATACACCGCCAAAGAGCGACGCAATATGCGCTCCTTATCATCCCGAAATTTACAAGTGGATACAACTTTACATTCGGGATACATGACTGTAAACACTTTTGCATCGGCGAATGGACTAAAGAGTTTTTTTAGAAGTTCTTTTAGAAACGCAGAAAGACTGCACATTAAATACCTTGCCATCGATGTAAGGTCAAACGGGGGTGGGGACGCTGGCAATTCTACTTTACTCACGCGCTATCTTTCCGATCACTCTTTTGTTTTGGCACATTCGCTTTACACCACAAAACGATCAAACAAATTCAGGCAATATATCAGGTTCCAACCTATATACTGGTTGATGACCACTTTTGTAACGCATAAGAAATCCGATGGCTATTTCCATTTCGGTTATTTTGAAAGACACAAATTCAAGCCGAAAAAGAAACATCACTTTAATGGCAAAGTGTATATACTAACCGGTGGAAATTCCTTTTCAGCAACTACTCTTTTTGTTCAGGAATTAAAGGGGCAGCCAAACATAACGGTAGTGGGAGAAGAAACGGGTGGGGGCGCTTATGGCAACACTGCATGGATCATTCCTGAATTAATTCTCCCCGAAACAAAATTAAGAATCGGCATTCCAAGATTTCGATTTGTGATGCGCCCTGAATTAATAAAGGATGGCAGGGGGGTATTACCCGATGTATATGCGGCCCCATCACCCGAAGATATTCGTAAGGGGTTTGATGTGAAAGTAGAAACGGTTCGGCAATTGATCGTAAACGACTGGATGACGCATTAATGCCCGATCAAAAAACTATCCGCATCTCTTAAAAAGGGCAGATTTTCCCTGGTTTGTTTTAGATCGCTTAACGTTAATGCATAAGTAAATATCTCATCCCGGTCTGCCGGTGTATAAACAACCGCGCCCATCGGGTCCACTACCATAGAATCACCTGCATACTGAATATCGTTCCCATCTTTTCCGATCCTGTTCACTCCAATAACATAACATTGATTTTCGATTGCTCTAGCCTGTAATAATGTTTTCCATGCGTGGCTGCGCCGGTCTGGCCAGTTGGCGGCAAATATCAGTACATCATATTCCGGCTCGTGTAATTTATTTGATTTTGGTTGGTCGGGCATTTCAATGGGCCGTTGTTGCCTTGCCCACATCGGAAAACGAAGGTCATAACATACCATCAAATGGAGTCTCCATCCCTTTACAGAAACGATAAGGCGTTTTGATCCCGCTGAAAATTTATCTCCCTCTCCACCATAAGCAAACAAATGACGTTTGTCGTAATAGAAATACTCGCCATTTGGCTGCATCCATATTAACCTGTTAAAATATTTTTCTTCCTCTTTTATAATAAGGCTTCCTGTTAGAATGATTTTTTTCTCCATTGCCATTCGTCTCATCCACTTAACCGATTCGCCACTCATTTCCTCTGCAAGCGAAAGAGGGTTCATACTAAATCCCGTGCTGAACATTTCAGGAAGAACAACTACTTCCATTTTATCCTTGACGCTATTAATCTTCGTCTCGAATAATTCAAGATTTGCTTTGGGATTTTCCCAAACGAGGTTTGTTTGTACAAGCGTCACCAACAATGTATCCGAGGGACTTTTCATTTTAAATATTTATAAGTCATTAATAAGGCTCATCACCAAATCACGTTCATATCCTTTCTGTAACAGGTAATCCAATATCTTTCTTTTTTTTATAAGGTGATTCTTCTCTCCTTTTACCAATGCGAGTTTTTTATTTAGGCATTGTTTTATCGTTTTAAGGTAGTCAGCCTCCGGAATAATTTTCATTGCTTTTTTTATACAATATTCACTCACCTGCTTTTGCTTTAACTCATATCTAATTTTTACTCTTCCCCATTGTTTCATCCTGAATTTTCCACCCGCAAACTGTTCTGCAAATCTTTCTTCATTTAGGTATTCGGCTTCTATCAGTTGCGAAAGAATGGTTTCCACATCTTTCTTCCATAAACCCAGTGAATATAGTTTCTCCTTCACTTCAAAGTGACAGCGCTCCTGATACGAACAGAAATGTTTCAATTTCTGAAAGGCCTGTTCTGGTGTTGATCGTTGTTTAAAAGCCATATTTAATTATCAGGTTCCTCCAGCCTTGGCAAACATTCATATTTATTTATCAGCAGGTTGTCATAGCTATCCGCCTTCTTAAACAACGCCTTAAACAATTTTAAACCCGTTTCTTTTGTAAAATCAAGATCATAAATAACCCCCGACAAAACGATATTCTGACTAACACAACTCAATACAAGTCCATCAAGAGAATGATTTTCTTCCAATAGAAACGCATAAAGGTCTCTTATCATTTTTCCGTCCTGTGGCAGTTGGCATAAATAAGCATCGCCACTGATAAAAAAAGTATCGGTATTATAATTTATTCGTATCCGCGCGCTTCCTTCCCTTACGTCCCATTTGTTTGTGCCATCTCTTGCAAGGCGTACTTCACGGCCAAGATCTTTTAATATCTCTTCAATAACCTTAGCGGTTCCGCCAGGGCCAAAGTCAGAAATGGGGATCTCGGGCA
>JBDTMM010000051.1:0-10059 GCA_039934275.1 Flavitalea sp.
CTAAGCGAGGTATTCAGTTCAGTGCCCGTATTAGTTTTGAAAGTTGCCGCATATCCATTGTTCCATCCATCAAGCACCGTGTGCGCATTTGCGGCAATATTTTTTGCAAGCGCCGCCGCATACAATTTTCTCCTGTCGCCATTCGCACCTGATACAAATTTGTCGTGCGCTGCACTGGCATTGTCATCATCGTTCCTTACAAATAGTAAATAGGCCAGAGCCGCTAGCCCTTTTTTCTGTGCGCCCCATGAATGTACGTAGGCATCTGTAAACTCGGAAGTACCCGATAATTCCGTTTCAATAAGATCTGGCTTCGCCGGGAAACTGATCGCCGTTTCCAGCATGACCACATCATCTGCCGGACCAAAATTAAAGGGTTCGCAATGCATCCATGCCTTATACGTCAGCGTAAATTCATGCTGCAGATTAACCAGGTTTTCTGTAGTAGGAGTGGTACTGAAAGTATTGGAGGCGGTTACCAGTTTATCTGCCTCTACAGCCAAACTGGTGTATGCAGGCACAATAATATTATCCGAATAATTGGCCAGCATTATACGCTGGTCAAAAGTGGTGGTTTGAGGATCTGAATTGGTTTTCTTGCACGCAAACACCAGGATTATGCACATCACCACAACAACTGCCACAACAATGCTATTTCTAATTTTCATGTTCATGATCTTATAAGGTTTTCAGGAATTTTATTACTTTTTCCCTGTCCGTTTTATGTAATGCCTTAAAATTTTCTATCACTTTTGCACTCTCGCCACCATGCCAAAGAATAGCTTCTTCCATACTTCTTGCCCTTCCGTCGTGCAAAAGGAAGGAATGTTTATTAACGGTCTGGTAATAACTAAGCCCCCACAATGGCGTTGTTCTCCATTCGCTTCCTGTTGCTTCTCCATCGGGACGGTTGTCTGCCAGTCCATCACCCATATCGTGTAGCAAAAGATCCGAATAGGGCCTTATGGTTTGGTTGGATAGCTGAGCAACCAATTCGTGCTTCCCCGTTTTTAGCTCGGGCATGTGGCACTTTGCGCAGCCCACAGTATTAAATATTTTTTTTCCTGTCAACACATCCTGGTCGCCAAAATTTTTTCTTCTCTTGGGCATGGCCAATGCAGCAGTATAAAATACCACGTCGTTATAAAAATCGGTTTGCAATTCAGGGTATCCACCGTTTGGCAAGCCGCTGTACAAGGCTATTTGTGTGCCTGTTAATTGTTGATCGGGAAACACATCGGAAGTTATTCCAATGTCGTTGATAAAGGCATCGGCCACCTGGTTTGGAATGGACGCCGTATTGCTTTTCCATCCCTGCCTGCCTAAAACCATTGTTTTTTTTATGTTATCATACACGTGATTCACTCTGCCGGAAATGCCATCGCCGTTGGTGTCGTCAGGATCGGCCATAGAAAGTAAAGTGGCATCGGTCACCGCATCAAAATTTCCTGCGCCGGTCATCTTTGGCGCTACCCTTGGTGAAAACATAAACCCGGCAGGCAGGTCGCCATATTTGAGATTGGTAAATAAATAAGCGGGTTTCCTTAATGAATACGTGGTTCCATCGGGATAGGTTCCTGGTATTTCGGTATAGGTGATCTGTACCGTTCCTTCTGCATCCACTCCATTGATCGCATGGTTTTGCAACTGCCGGCCATAGTTAGGCACTTCAAGACTACCGGGCATGCTCAGCCTAAATACCATCGACCCGATATCTTCGTTGGCAACCGGTGCCTTTCCCCTTCCATCTAAAACATGACAGCTCGCGCAGGCCGTTGCATTAAATAACGGGCCAAGCCCATCGCGTCCCGTAGTGCTTGCTGGTGCCGTTACCCATGAATTTCTATTGAAAGAATTTCCAACTATAAACTTGTCGTTATCGTCAGACGAAAGGTGTGGTATCGGGTTGCCAAAAGCATTGCTCGTTTCATCATCAACCGTACCGTTGATGCCTGCAGAAAATGCTTCGTCAGTATCTGGGATCCGTTCGGTAACGTCATTTTTGTTGCACGCCACGATAAGCAGGTTCATTAATACCCCGCTTATTAATAGGATTAAAATGACTTTTGCTTTCATTATAAGGTTACGGTTATTCCTATTGACTGTGCAGCCACCACCACTTCATCCCCTTCGGCCTGCACTTTTTTAGATGCGGCTTCTACTTTATTATCAGTAGTAACCAGTATCGCCTGGTCAAAGGGTGCAGGGATCGCCTTAACTGCGGCATACGCTTCATCGAGCGCCGTGGTCATTGCGGTATTTATTGTTGCAGATTTTTGTTTTACAAGATCGTCAATGCCAGGCCCGTCGATCACCGTACCGTCAAGTTTGGTGTATTTACCATAATACACATTCATGATGCCTTCCTGCCCATATATGTGATCGTTAGTAGTGTTGTCGCTGAAGCAGCTGTGTTCATCTTCCTGCTCCCTGGTGATGTAGGCCTTCATTCTTTCACCACCCAATTCTCCTTTTGCAAATTTCCCGATACCGGTAAGCAGCATTTGCAGTGAAGCATCCGCATTTGCAGAAGCAGTGAATGTGGTAGAATAGGTTCCGCCCACTTTCCACTGATCAACGAGGTACTGAAGATTTTCTACAAGAAGGTCGGTAACTATATTCAGGTATTGTCCGCGTCTGTCCTGGTTGGAAGCGGTTCCGCCTGCGCCGGTAACGTAGTCTGTATAGGGACGTGCGCCGGGTCCGGTTGCGCTGGTGTCCTGGCCCCAGAGTAAAAATTCTATCGCGTGCCAGCCGGTGCTCACTTCTTCTTCGGCATTGGTTTGGTTGACATCTTCGAGTACCGTTTCTGTGATCTCTGGAAATTCTGTGGGATGATTAATGATACCCGCACCAGCGTCGCCATTCACATAATCCACATAGGCCTCATCCATCGGCCAGGAATTCATCAGTCCTTCGGGTCCTCCTGGTTCCGCATCTATCGGCCCGCCATAAAAACGGAAGGCTTCCGAACGGCCATAGGGTGCACGGGCAGCGAGCCATGCCGTTTTTGCGGCTGTAAGCGTTTCTGCGCTTGGATTTGAAACAAATGCCCTGATAGCAGTTTGCATAAGAAGAGCCGATGCAGCTGCGTCTGTATAAGTCGAGAGAACCACTGTTGCGTACTGGGCAGCAACAAGTTGAGCAGTCACGGGCTCATTTCCAGTGATCGGCGGGTCGTTGTCTTTTTTACAGTTAGAAATAGTAAGAACTAAAGCAGCCAGGCACAATATGCGAACAATCATTATTAATAATTTGCGGCAAAACTTCAAATAAACGCTAACATATGTGCTCGCAAAAGGGAAATTAAATTTACGCGAAACGGAAACTTTGGAGAGATCCTGTAGTGTTCATTTACATAATGGGAGGCAGCTTGTTAAATGAATTGCATTGTTTATTTTAAAACACTGCGAGGCGCGAACGCATGGAACAGGCTAAAGAGATAGCAGCTAACACCTTTGGGTAAGCGATATATAATGGAGCTTCATCATAGTATCGGTGATGATTCGCTCCTGCTCAGTGCAGATTGGGAACTGTGTCGGTAGTTCAAGGGTAGATCCTGGGGTGTAGCTGGGCTTTTTTCCCCAGGATGAGGCGAGGTTCAGCCCAGCCTCACTTGCACTTTTCATAGGGAAGAATTATCTTTGAGCGAACCTATACCGAATCCTATGGCCATCTCCACAAACCTCTTCACCCGCGGCTTATCCGGGGCATTAAAGAAACAAGTTGTCTTTCGACAGGTGGGCAAAAAAACAATTGTCACGGGTTATCCTGATATGTCTTTTCGCCGGCTCAGCCCCAAACAATTGCGCATTATAGAAATGATGAAGGACGCGAATATTTTTATAAAGGGCATTATCCGCGATGAGCAAAAACGCAATGAGGCGCAGATAAGGCTTGATGTGCCCAGGAACAGGTTGTACAATGCATTGATTAAAGAATACTTCAAAAACGAATTGAATACAACAGTTACAAGTTAAAGAATGCAACAGCATTATTCAGAGAACTCTACTGCGCCTTTGCGTAATTTCTTTGCGTCTTGGCGTGAAACCTTTTTTGCAAACATGTTTCACGCCAAGACGCAAAGAGAGCGCAAAGACGCAAAGGCCATATCATTTTGTCTTCAGAGCCTTTATAATTTTATTTGTGCGTTTATCTGCGCGCGCATCATTTAGTGAAATAACTGCCCATATTGCCGCAGGGATCCAACCGATAATGGTGATTTGTAAAATAAGGCAGATGATTCCGGTAAAAATTTTTCCGCGCAGAAAAAAAGATAGCCATGGAAGCAGGATCGCAATAAGTGTCATAGATAGGGGTTTCAACAAAGGTAACAA
The DNA here is from genome assembly GCA_039934275.1 of Flavitalea sp. GTDB lineage: Bacteria > Bacteroidota > Bacteroidia > Chitinophagales > Chitinophagaceae > Flavitalea. The sequence continues at coordinate 4,338 of JBDTMM010000051.1, forward strand.
ACCTTCTATGCACCAACTTTGATCTTACAACATTGGATAACCGCGGGGTTAGTCACGTAGTTATTGTTTCACTGCAGGTATGCATTCTTCCGAAGCGATAACAATTGCTGCATCTGCGGTTATTTTTTAGGGAAAAATTTGTAGAAATAGCGGTTATCTAAAAGAAAAAAGGATACAAGATTTCTCTCATATCCCTCTGTTAAGTGTCATCTGATAGTATACAGTTAAGGCATTTACTATATCATAACTATTACGTCTATGAATCGACAGAACTTATCCAGCTAAAGCGGCAAGTATAAGGAGAGCCATATTTTTATTACGTGCAACTAATCAGGGGAACCAGTCTGTCTCATGAACCTGGACAGATGCTTAATGGAATTGAAATAACCTTTTACAAGGTTTGAGGTCCTAAACTTACATAAATATTAAACCAATTAATAAATCACATTGTTAAATAATATACTCTTAATAAAACTTAGGTTTATATGAGCGGATTAGTCGGACAGTTTGGAAACTGTGAAAACAATTTGATCAAGACCTTCACATGAGGTACGCTTATATTGAAGATACTCAATATACATATCTCAGCGCCTTTAAATTTTAATAGTTATTTGCAGATATTACTGATACACTGAGAATTCTACGTTGTAATTCACCGCTAGGTTTTAATACCCACATTGATAACGGAAAGGCCAGCTGCATTAAAAATGCAAGCATCGACGATTTTGAATAATGGTACCAGTTTATTGTAAAACGCCATTTGATTTTTGGGAATGGTTTTATTTTTCTGAAGTTTCCCAGATACGTACCACCCTAGAATTCCCGCAAAATTGAAATATTGGGAATGGCAACTTTCAAATTTCCCTTCGATCAATAACCCATTTAATTTTTTTTTGGTATACCTCCTAAAGTGTTCCAATTCCTTATCGAATCGGTTGTATAGACCCTGGTAGGCGGGAACGAGAATTACCAATTTTCCTCCCTTTTTCAAAAGCTTATTGCAATTTTGAATAGCAAGAGTATCATTTTCAATATGCTCTATAACATTTAACGCAAATACAGAATCATAGTTTCCCAGGTATTGAGCGTATTCAGCATCGAACTGAGGATGAGTAAGATCAAGTTGAATTACAGCTTGTGCTTTTGGAAATCTTTTACTCAATATATCACAGTAAACGGGGCGTATGTCCGTAAGCGTGATATCAGCCCATTCGTCAATAAAAAATCTAGAAATATTACCAATACCACTTCCTATCTCCAAAATTTGCCCACTGCAAAATGATTTGACAGTGAGGTACATCCATTCATTGAATTTGTTTGCTGCAGCGATCGCATCCAGCGTTTCCCACCCTTCTTTATCTATTTCCTTGTATTCGAATTGATTCATCTGGTAAAAACGTTATACTTAAATATGCAATATATCGCCCTCATTCCATCCTTCCACCCAATCTTTTTTCCTTCTTTATAAGTTCTGCCGTAATAGGAAATACCAACTTCGTAAATCCTGATGTCGCGTATGCGTGAAATTTTCGACGTCACCTCAGGTTCAAACCCAAAACGCTTTTCTTTTAGGTCAATATTTTTTATCACATCGGCCTTAAATAATTTATAACATGTTTCCATATCGGAAAGATTCATATTGGTGAACATGTTGGAAGCGAGTGTTAAGAATTTATTTCCAACAGTGTGCCAGAAGAAAAGAATGCGGTGTGCATTTCCTCCCAAAAATCTGGAGCCATAAACGACATCTGCAAAACCTTCCATCATTGGTTTTAGCAATAAATTGAATTCCCGGGGATCATATTCAAGATCGGCGTCCTGAACAATAATAAAATCACCCGTTGCCACTTTAATACCTGTATGAATAGCAGCGCCCTTCCCCTGATTTATCTCATGTTTAAAATATTTGATGTGCATTTCCGGATAATTTTGCTGGAACTCCAGCACCTTTTCTTCTGTTCGATCTATGGAACAGTCATTCACAACAACCAGTTCTTTACCAATACCATTATAAAGTTCCACAGTGCGTAATTGTTCCAAAATCAATCCCATTGAATTTTCTTCATTGTAGGCAGGAATGATTATCGATAATACTTTCCTTTTCGTTGGATGAAGCATTTATTGGGTCTATTTATTATTCAACATGTAAAAATCCTTTTGAGAGATCACCAGGTACTCTTTGTCTGATCAGCTGGTGATTATCGAGCAATCCCCCTGCGTAAGGGCTGCATGGCAATGGTGAGTTTCCACACTGATTTCCTTCCGCAGGCATGTAGATATACAAAGGAGGCGTCTGACCCTTTGGACTAGCTATAACATGTACCAGTTTAGGGTTCTTTGTATACGCAAAAGTGAACAAGTAAAATGCTCTGTCAATAAAGATACCCGACAGAACATAGGTCAATTGATAAGTAAAAGCGGTAAAAATAAGGATTTTTAAAAAAGTTTTATGCTTGGTCGTTTCGATGAGAATGACCACCGAACTTGCAAAGAAAATAAAAAAATAAACCGAACCAAACCTGACATCAGGCGCAGAAATAAACCAAAATAAAATACTTGCCAATGAAAATATACACAGCAACAACACGTTTAATCTTCCATAAAAAAATTTTCTTACTGATGTAGCATGATAAACAAACCACAATAATATCCCTGCGGAAATTATGAGCATCGCAAATTCTGGTGACTGCTTAAAATGATCAAACCACTGACTGAACCAGTAAATAACATTATGGCCATGTATTGTCGCCGGTGAAGCACCTCCGGGTATTTTTGGAAAACTGTGGATCCAATCGATCATGTCCAATACATAAGGCTTTGGAACAGACCATGGCAAATGAAGATTTCCAATCGGAAAGGGATAAATTAACCAACCTGATACGATAATATTACGAATGATAAATCCCGAAACAATGAAACAAAGCATGCTAAAAGAAACTGCGATTAACTTTACCTCTGTCTTCCGATTATGGTTTTCTTTATTACTGTATTTCAACATGAAAGCGGCTCCAGTCATAAATATTAGTCCAGTAGCAATGGTCAGCAGACCACTCAATTTAAATGTAAATACAACAGCAGCAATAGGTAATAGCAGTAGTATTTTATGATTGATCTTATCAAGTAATATTAAGGAAAATACCAGTGTAAGGACTGCAACTGGATAGTCTGTTGACAATGACGCAAAGTCCATTTTAAAGGTAATATGCATAATAAGGAATAGCATTGTCACCAGGCAAAAAATCCGGGTGGACAAAGACTGATGCTTGCCAGAAATTATTATAAACCATTGAATAAAACAGACCGTCATCAAAAATGATAATGCGATTTGAGCAGAGTGGTCGGCATACATGCCCACTTCAGTAAAGGCTGCAAACAAAAAGAACGAGCTGTTAAAGCCAAGTCTGTTGTGCAGATTTGCCAATCCTGGTACGACCGGATATTGCCTCGCCCATTTCACAGCATTAAAGTGGTACAAAAAAGTGTCAGTATGGGTAACTTCTTTATTGGCACAATAGGAGGCAAGAAGCAAAATAATACATATTATCACTATCGAAAAGAGTCCTTTTCCCTTATGTATCCGTCCCCACAACAAGGAGAGTTGATTGAATATTGTTTTAAATTTCGTCAATGGATAAATAAAGGCCAGCAGGGATATGATAATAAATGCCGTATTGCCAATGGGAAAAAAAAGACTCGTCATTTGCAATACACCTATCAAGATTGCAAAGCCAAACCAAAATTGATAAATAATATCATATTGAAGATCGATTGAGTTTGCGATGAATCTGGAAATGATTTTTAAAGTGCCAGCACCAATGGCAAGGCAAAGCAGAAAATAAAAAATCCATGCACCAAATATGAGAATCATTTTCGAATAAGTTTACCAGTTTTTCGCACTATCACTCCAAATGCCAAATGCCCATGATGGCCTTACAGGATCGACAAGCGGAGGCTGATTTTTAATCACCTCTTCAATACCGACCGGAAAATGAGCAATCAATTTATAATCTGCTCCATTTGACTTATACATATACTGCTTTATAGATTCTTTACTTAGCCTTGGGTCCACAGGTAGCTCCTTTATATACTTTGGCACCAAACCCGGAATCCATACTTTTTTAGATTCTCCAAAAGCGGCATTTACGGCATCCCAGCCCCCGCTACTTTTCGGGTAACTATTATTGTCTTGATGATAAAGTTGCAAAGCCACCTTAAGCGCAAGAATATCACGAATAGTCTTTTCTTTATAGGTTTCACTATTCGCTGCAATATTGTATTCTTCTTTTTCTTCAAGATACCTTTCCTTCAATGGAAAATAGCTAAAGCAAAACAACAAAATACCAACGGTTCCAGGTAGAAATATGGAATTAACGCGACTTCTCTTTTTTTTTCGCCGGGCATAAACAATGCTATACAACTGGTCCAGAAATGAGTGCAATCTGTCTGAAACAGAAATCAAGCCATTTGCGTCTTTAAGAATGAGGAATTCTTGGGTGGTTAAGAATAAAGGCAAATTAAAAGCATAAAGCTCATTCACACGGCTGCCATGCAATGTTGTAAATGACTTTATTAATTGGTGATTCGATACGTTAATTGAGGATGTTCCAATGTAGTAATAAGGAAATCGGAGGAGGTCAGAAAAAAAAGAATCTGTTTTTCTGAGATATTCATCGGTCTTACCGTTTAAATATATTTCATTCAGATTTTGAAGGGACGTGAAGTATTTTGCGACGTGAATCTTTAAGTAAAGTTCTTTTAAAACTTTATTTAACATAGCATAATGGTTTACTAGCAATATTAATATATTTCCCTTTGATTAAAAATTATTTAACTCCCCATGCCGCTGGTGAAGTAATATCTTGCTCATCATAATTATGATTAGATTACATGGAAATTAAATCTTGAGGCCATGCTTTTATTAAAATGCCTGCAATTTTTTCGTGGTTATTTGTAACACTTTCTTATTTAGCAATTTTTGTAAATCGTAATAATTTACTCATTCCATTAAAAAACGCGCCATTCTGCGTTTTGAGATCAATCAGAACAAACATACCCTTCCATGGAGGCCCCAGACATTTTACTGTAAAGTAAATACTGAAGTGCAAGAATGCCCGAAAAATTCACTTGGAATTTTTAATAGAACAATATACGTTTCGATGTATCCGGATGTACTTCAACAAATCAGCATCAACAATGCCTTTACGGTTAGACAACATTCTTAATAAGTATAAATAAGAAGGGGACTTTGTCTTAATGGACCAGCAATGTTTGATTGTTAGTGCTTTTCGCAGGAAGGTAAGCTTGCCCATCCACTGTCAGGGCTGTTGATAGTCAGTAGGCAACGTGGTACCAGCGTATCTTCTAAATAAAGCCAGTCAGAAGGATCAGTCAACGAAATTTTTATCAAACATTGATTTCCGAGGGTTTCTTCCCCATACATACTTCTGGATTCCTTAATAAAGTGTTGACGCAGGAAATTAAATGTGAACGTTACATAAGGCCCTTGTTTTACTGTGGTCTTTTTTTCAATAATACCTTTTACAAAAACTGGACTAACGCTCATGTTGCTGCAACTGCAGCCATTGTGTAGTGGTGTCATTTTGTAGCGCTTTTTAGGTCAGGTGTTAACGAAAGTGTTAACCCTTGAATGAAACGCTACAGTATAAGGAGATCGAAAAATTTTGAAATGCAGACGCAGCCTGCATTTCAGTGTGTGACTCGG
>JBDTMM010000052.1:0-10002 GCA_039934275.1 Flavitalea sp.
CGAAAGCGAATAGCTGTACTACCCAATAGTGATTGGGTCCGCCATATTTCCACTACTTCATATGATGTCATGTGGGATTGGGACCTGAGCACCGGCGAAATATATGTCGGGGAAAGTGTGCAACAGGTGTTTGGATATAAAATACTGGGTAACAGGGTTGCTTATGCGAACTGCTGGAAGCTTATTTTCTGGGAGAATAGACAGCGGGTGGAAATGAGATTGCAGGGTATGCTGGATTCACCATTGATGAGCTGGACCGATAAATTTTCCTTCCGAAATGCTGATGGAACCTTCGCAAATGTTGTGGCACGTGCCGCCATCATCCGGGATGAAGATGGCGTGGCTATACGGATGATCGGCGCAATGCAGGATATCAGTAAAATAATGGAGCTTGAAGAAATCATTAGGAAATTAACAATAGATAAAGTTTCGTTGGCCAAAGGCAATGCTCAGAAGCAGCTGCACCTGGTAGATCAGTTGGCGGATGAGATTCTTTCTCGCGAGTTAGGCATCGCTTCTGCAGTAGTGGACGCTCAGGAAGTATTGCGCGGCGATCTCGGCCCAGAGCTGCACGATACTGTGACGCAATTGCTGGGAGCCTCGCAGCTATACCTTGACCTTGCCAGATCCCAGGAAGGGGATGTGTCCACATATTTATTGCAAAGCGAAACCTACACTCGTTCGGCAATCAAGGCGATCCGTGAATTGTCAAAGGACCTTACCAGCAATGAAATTGCGGATTTCGGACTTTATCCCGCTATTGACCAACTCGTTATGGATACGATGCAGGTGCAACCGATGAAAATCCATTTCCTCATCGATCCCTTGCTGGATCAGAACCTCAACCTGAAATGCAAACTCAATATTTTTCGCATGATCCAGGAACAGGTCAATAATATCTGCAAACATGCTCATGCAGGGAATGTCAACATTCAGCTTTCACAAAATAAATTCTCGTTTATTCTTACAGTGACGGATGATGGGGTGGGTTTTGATGTTCATCAGCAGAAAAAAGGTATCGGTCTTTCGAATATCAGGAGCCGCTCGGCACTATATAACGGCGCAGTCAATGTCGTTTCACAAATAGGGGAAGGTTGCACCATCAGGGTCATCTTTCCGCTGAACAATATTCTTTTTGTTTCAGTGGCATAATGAATTGTCGAATTGCTGAACTGAAATGTTTGGGCATGGCTATCAGGCCAGGCAACTACGCTTGAATTATGAGAGTGTTAGAGATTCTCTGCTGATAGACTGGTAATTACTTAAGTCCTTGGAACTTCTGCATATTCCAGCTTAATATCCTTCGGCCAGAAGGTGAAGAAATAAACGATGTTCAAAGTGTCCGATACTATATAGTATAAGATCATTTGAATAAACGGAAGATATATTTTGTTCTTTGCCACACGCATGATAACCATAACTAGGTATCCCAATAACATAATTAATCCCACCGGAAGAAATAAGATGCACGCAATAATTGAGGCAATCAAAAATAAAAATGTTTTATCGAGTGTCCATAAAAGAGGGTACATATGCCTGTTAAAAATATTGGTACGGTATAATACGCATCTTGAATAGAAAATATATTTGGTGAGAATAGACGACCATATACGCGAGCCTTCCAGATAAGGAACGGTGTAATGGTTAATCATGAATTCGTCTTTGCGTTTAAATCGAACACCCTTTTGCATCAGCCTCAAACCAAGATCGGATTCTTCGCCGCTTTTAAAACGTGTGCGCATACCGCCCACCAATTCCCACTTTTCGCGTTTGATCAAAAAACTACCACCCGGAAAGGTATTGCTCAGTCTGCCTTTTTTTCGGTCCTTGCCGGTAATATCGAGGCGTTGCCCCCCAACGAAGTCTTCATTAATAGAATTGATCTTGTGGTTCCATAGGTTAACGAGGAATTGTTCATAGACTTCCATATCCCCGTCTACAAAAAACAACACCCTTCCCGTTGCTTCCCTTGCACCAATATCGCGACCTACTGCTGCATTTCGGCCCCCTAAAACCCTGTACACGTTTACTTCGGAAAAGGAATGGGCTATCTCAATGCTTTTGTCGGTTGACATTGCATCCACATATATAATCTGATAAGATGATATTTTTATTGCGACAAGTGATTTGTGTATACTGTCGATACATCTCTTAAGATTCTTTTCCTCGTTCCTTCCGATGATAACGAAAGAAATCAATACGTCCGATTTATTGTCCTTCATGTCCGTCAATGCGCTTTCTTTTGTAAAGTTTAATTTTCAGGCCTGCTATTAAGATCGTTACATTAATATTTGCGGGAAAATACGACAAGCTAAACACATGAACGAAAATTGAGGTTTTTTATGCGATTGAGAAGACTGGTTTCACGCAAAGGGTCTTCATGACGCCTTTGCGCGAAATTCTTAAAGTGAAATCTTTAAAAGTAACAATTACGAGCTCAGCACTTCACTTAGAATTTTGTTGATGACCCTTGCCCTGGTAAAAACCATAAGATGGCCACCACCCTTTACCGTGTGCGTGGGTTTTGTAAAGATGATGGGAAGAATTTCGTCGCGGGTGCCGTGTATGTGAACGTAATTATCTGGCGGCTCTGTCGTTTTCCATTTCAATACGGCTTCCATGCCCCACCTGATGAATGCCGGGTCGCTGGAGCGGATGGCTTCGGACAATAGTTTTTTATCTGCAGACTGTTCCGAAGTGAATTTTCTTTTCATCAGCGCAGCTCTTTTTAATAAGGCAATGGGTACGGCTTTGTGTACATTTAATTTTCCAATGATCTTATAATAGGAGGGCAGGTGCCTGTGGCAGGGAATGCTTGAAATTAAAATGGTGGTTTTGGGATGAAATTGTTTTGCAATTTCGGCCGCGAGCATGCCGCCCAATGAAAGGCCGATGACTGCAAATGGTTCGGAGTGATCGATACTTTGCGCCATCCGCCAGGCATAGTGTTCGAGCGTTTCTTTTTGTAAGGCATCTATCCAGTCGAGGTGAACTTCAGTGCAACCTTCAGGAAGCCTGATGTGTTTGAACATACTGCGATCGGCCGCCATACCACTGATAAAATACACTTTCATAACCCCGAATGTAACTTAGGTGGAAAGGTCGCGTATTTTTTTAGGAGGTATGATTTGATTTTTCCTGTCATATAGATAACACCATTCTTCGAGTTGTTTTTCAATATCGCTGGTGATGGCGCTCCTGCTCATTTTCCAGGTCCAGTTTCCTTTTTTGCCGGATGGCGTGTTCATACGGGCATCTTCATCGAGGCAAAGCACATCCTGCATAGGTAATATAACCCTGTCTGCAACCGTGCCGTAAGCCATCCTACATAGAATTTCCACCACGTTACCCTTGGTCACGCTGGTGCCTGTATACAATGTAAGATTTTTTCTTTCCCATTTTTTTAATGACCTGTACCAGCCAAGTGTGGTGTTGTTATCGTGGGTACCGGTGTACACTATCGAATTTGATTTTTGATGGTGTGGGATGTACACCATTTGCGGCATCTTTTCACCGAAGGCAAATTGCAATACATTCATACCAGGTAAACTGAACTGGTCACGGAGTTCATAAACGGCATCATCAATTTCTCCAAGATCCTCTGCAACAAATGGCAAACCGTTCAATTCTTTTTTTATGGTTTGAAAGAAATCCGCACCAGGACCTTGTTTCCATTTTCCTTTGATAGCAGTGGTTTCATTTGCATCCACTTCCCAATAACTGGAAAATGCACGGAAATGATCGAGCCTTATTTCACCGAACCACTCCAGATTTTTTTTAAGTCTGCACACCCACCAGTCGTAGTGTTTTTCTTTCAACACGTTCCAGTTGAATACGGGCATTCCCCAAAGCTGGCCATTGCTGTTGAATACATCGGGAGGTACACCCGCGGTTTTTATTGGAGCACCATTTTTATCAAGACTGAATATTTCCCTGTTCGACCATACGTCCACGGAATCGTGACCAACATAAATAGGAAGGTCGCCGAGCAGATGGATGCCGAGGTTTGAGCAGTACGTTTTTAATGCGGTCCATTGCAGGTTAAACAGCAGCTGTGAGAATTTTACCAGTTCTATTTCATCGCTGTGGTCATTTGAAAAGCGGGCAAGTGCGTAATCGTGATGGTCCTTGTATTGTATGTTCCACTGGTACCAGGGCTGGTTGTTTTGTTTTTCTTTGATTACGGTATACAATGCGAAATCGTGAAGCCAGTAATTTTCTTTGTTGCAAAAGTTTTGAAACTGTTTTTTAAGAAGAGGGTCTTCGTGGGAGCGATAATTGTAGTAGGCCTTAGTGAGCATTCTTTTTTTACCTTCTTCCATTTGGATGATGTTTTCGTTGATGAGTAGTTCTTCTATTTCTTCGAGATCGTTTTGAGTGATTAATTTTTGTTTTATTAATATTTCAGGGCTGATAAATAAAATATTGCCAGCAAGGGATGAGGTAGAACTGTATGGTGAGTAGGCTTGTGATGCAGACGTGGGGTTCAGTGGCAGCATTTGCCAGATAGATTGGGAGGCGCGTTTTAAGAAGTCTGCGAATTCATTTGCTGCGGGGCCAAGGTCACCTATGGCGTATTTAGACGGAAGCGAGCTGATGTGCATTAGAATTCCCGCTGAGCGTTTGTTCATGTGGGAATATATTCAATTGTTGTGCCTGAAGAATGATAAACATTACCTGGAATTCCGCTGCTCTTTAAGATCCTGGCGAAGTTGCCTGCGCTCGGTCAGTTCTTTTTGGATGAAGTTTCCAAAGTCTTTCTCCGACCGGAAAAAGGTATTTATTTTATCCTTGTCAAGCGCCTTGGTGAATTCGGAATTGAATTTTTTGCGAATGTTCAGGACCTTGTCTTCCGCATCGAGTTCTGATATTTTATTCTGTCTTTGTTCTATCCTTGCATCTTTTATTTCAGCCGCATAATTATTATAGATGGGCCAGAATTTTTGCGCTTCGCCGGGGGAGAGGTTTAATTTTTTGGTGAGGTATGCGATCTTTAATGCTTCGATCCTGCCTCCCTGCGGGTCATTTGCACCATCCTGGCTAAAGCCAATGATAACCAATGATAAAAACAATATTATGATTAATAATTTTTTCATTTTGTTCAGTTGAGTTTTTCAGCACGGGGGTCAACGTTGCTTAGGTAGTGTTCCAACTCCTGGTCGGAGATGTCTGCCAATAATACTTCTATATCATCCTGCTTAATGTCATCGGTTGAGTTTGCTGCTTCCATACTCGTAATGGTAAGATTGCTGTCGAGGTAATTCACCATTTCTGCGTCACTTATGGCATCTACCTGAGACCGGATCTGGTTATTATTCGTTACTTCATTTGTTTGGGCAAGGCTACCGTCTGTTCGTTTGTGGGAGGTAAAAAACCAGGCTCCAGTTGCCAGGATGCCGATCACCACTGCTGCGGCCGCAAACCTTGCTGTTCGTCCAAGAAAGAACATCGGAACCACTCTGGTTTTGCTATCATTGCCCGCAGTTTCAAGTGTTTCAGCGGTAAGCTGTTCCATATACCCGACAGGCATGGTAAACGTGGATTTGTGCTTTAATCCACCAAGAAGCGGGGATAGGATGCCGATCTCTTCGGAAGGAGTCTGGGCTTCGTCTGTCCTTATTCTCCTCAATACCTGTTCTGCAAGTTCTTCAAAGTATCCGGCGGGCAGGCTGAAGGGGTTTACCAAAGGAGGTTCAGCCAGTGAGGGGCTGATTTCCCTAAGTTCACTCCGTATGCTGTTATCAGTTGCCATAATATTTAGATAATGTTTAACTATAAAGGTTTAATGGTTCAATATAAAATCTTCAATTTTCTTAACTGCATGATGATAAGACGCTTTCAGTGCACCTTCAGAGGTATCCAGTATTTCACTCATTTCCGCATAGGGCATTTCATCAAAATACCTCAGGTTAAAAACTACTCTTTGCTTTTCGGGTAATTGCTGCACGGCCAGCTGCAGCTTCCACTCCAGCTTGTTGGCATCAAAATCTTTATCGGCTTTTATGGTATTGTTAAGGCCCTCTTCCACGTCGTTAAAAGATATGGTGCTCTTTCTTTTTCGCTGTTCCAGCAGGCTAAGGCTTTCGTTGGTGGCTATGCGGTATAACCAGGTGAACAAGCGCGAATCTTCCCTGAAATTGTCGAGTGCCTTCCATACCCTGATAAAAACGTTCTGCACAACGTCGTTCGCATCTTCATGGTCAACTACTATCCTTCTCACGTGCCAGTATAGCCTTTCCTGATATTGTTTCATGATGGCGGTAAAGCCAGCCTCCCTTGTTTGGGGGTTCCTGAATTGTTCCAGTAAGGTTATGTCTGCCACGTCAGAGGGCATATCATTCATTTATTTTTGCTAATATACAGACTATGCACCTGGATGAAGGTTTAACCGTTAATCGTCCCTTAAAAATCATTCAATCAATTTATTCCTACATTTGCTTCCGCCCTTACACCCTGCCTCTTAACGATTGGTTTTAATATACCTTGCTAAAGTGTTCACATACACGCGAAACTGCCTTATGAGGAGTCTAACAAAACTCAACACTTCTGAATTGTACAAATGCTCAAATTAAAATGAGGAATTATTTACGAACCGGCTTTTTTTCACTCTTTCTTTTCGCGAGTCTTATAATAGTGGCCCAGAATAAAGCTGGCGACAGCACGCTTACCGAGGTAACGTTGAAGGCCGCGGTTGATTATTCTATAGTGCATCAGGCTGCCATACAGCAATCGGTGATTGATCAGGAGATAACGGAGGCGAATATCCGAAGTAAACTTTCCGACTGGTATCCGCAGGTGAATTTCAACTATGCACTTCAGCACAATTTCGTGGTACAAACGAGTGTCATCGGAGGTAACCCCGTAAAACTGGGAGTTGATAATACTTCTGCGGCCCAATTCTCAATGACGCAATCGGTTTTTAACAGAGATGTACTGCTTGCTTCGCGCACCGCAAGGGAAATCCGTTTGCAGGCCAGGCAAACCACCAGCAATACAAAAATTAACATAGCATCTAATGTTTCAAAAGCATTTTACGATTTAATCACCAGCATTCAGCAGGTAAGGGTGGCCACAGAAAATATCACGCGTATCCAGCGGAGTCTGACCCATGCATACAACCAGTACCGGGCAGGTGTAGCCGATAAAACGGATTATAAACGCGCAACCATAGCCTTAAACAATGCCATTGCCTCTAAAAAATCTAACGAGGAGCTGCTAAAAGCGAAACATGAATATTTGAAATCGCTGATGGGTTATCCCGCTTCGCAGCCATTGAATATCGTGTACGATAGTTTGCAGATGGAGAAAGATGCTTATATGGACACTTTACAAAATGCCGACTATACCAATAGGATAGAGTTCAGGTTGCTGAGCACGCAACAAAGCCTGTTGCAGGCCAATCTGAAATATGAAAAATGGAGCTACCTGCCTTCTGTAGGTCTAAATGGCGCATACAACTTCAATTATCTCAATAATAATTTTTCCAGGTTATATAATACTAACTATCCCAATTCTTTTGCGGCGCTTACTTTATCGCTTCCCATTTTCCAGGGAGGAAGAAGGAAGGCAGATATAGATGCTGCACAGTGGCAGGTACAAAGGGGAAGGCTGGACATTATCAACTTAAGAAACGAAGTAAATGCCGAATACGCACTGGCCCTTGCGAATTACAAAGCCAACTGGGCCGATTATTCTGCTCTGAAAGAAAATCTAAATCTCGCAAGGGAAGTGTATGATGTTATACAATTACAATACAGGTCGGGTATCAAGGCTTATCTCGAGGTGATTAATTCAGAAACCGATTTGAGAACCGCACAGATCAATTATTATAACGCGCTCTCGAATTTACTGGCTAGTAAAATTGACGTGGAAAAGGCATTAGGACAAATCAATTATTAAAAAAACAATTGTTTATGTTTTCAAGAACAACCACATGGATAGGCTTCTCCATATCTATTTTTGCGATCTCCTGTGGTGATAGTAAGTCAGCTGCTCCCCCGCCCCCGGTAAAAGTGGTACTGACCAGTGTTAAGGTGGCGCAGGCATCTTACAACGATGAATACCCTGCTACGGTTACTGCATTGAACCAGATCGATCTTCGTCCGCAGGTAAGCGGCTATATCACGGGCATTCATTTTAATGATGGCGCAAGGGTAAAGAAGAACCAGTTGCTGTATTCGATCGATAACCAGCTTTTCACCGCAAACTATCAGCAGGCAGTTGCGGGGCTTAGCATACAGCAGGCAAATGTAGCAAAGGCGCAAAGAGATGCAGACCGGTACCATGAGCTGGATAAAAAAGACGCCGTTGCAAAACAACTGGTAGATAACGCAGATGCCGCGCTTGAAGTTGCCAGGAAACAGGCTGATGCCGCCAAGGCAAATATTTCGGGTGTGCAAACAAGTGTGCGATACACAAAAGTATTTGCACCTTTTGATGGCGTGATAGGGATCTCAATGGTAAAACCCGGTACATCGGTTACTGCGGGGCAAACTGTTTTAAATACGGTTTCTTCCGATAACGAACTGGCCGTGGATTTTAACATTAGCCAGAGAGAAATATTTAAACTCACTAGTTTATTAAAAGCAAAACCCACAAAAAACGATTCCACATTTACACTTGCGTTTGGTAACCAGGTATACCCTTACCCCGGCAAACTATCTTTTATCGATAGGGCAGTTGATCCGCAGACGGGAACTATAAAAGTGAGACTTATCTTTCCAAATACCGACAAATTACTGAGGGCAGGAATGAACGGAACGGTGCGTGTAGAAAATAATTCTCAAACACAAGCGCTGCTTATTCCTTATAAAGCCGTCACAGAACAGTTGGGTGAATATTATGTGTACATCCCCGGGGACAGCAGCAAGGTCTCACAAAGAAAAGTATTGCTGGGTAACCAGATTGGCACCGATATTATTGTGAAAGATGGAATTAAAGAGGGTGATTCGGTAGTTGTGGAAGGTGTACAGAATTTAAAGGAAGGTATGGTAGTTCAATCTGTCGCAAAGTGATAATTATTCTAAGTGTTGAACCACATAGGTGCGAAGAAGGGGTGGGATTAATTTAATGAATAAGAATTATAAATGATAGCAGATACTTTTATCAGGAGGCCGGTAACAGCGATAGTAATATCAATTGTGATTGTGCTGGTAGGAATTATTTCAATGATGAATCTTCCCATTGCGCAGTATCCTGATATATCACCACCAACGGTTTCCATCTCCGGAAACTTTACGGGTGCCGATGCGCAAACGGTTGAACAAACCACCACCACCGCAATAGAAACCCAGGTGAATGGTACCCCGGGAATGACCTACATGAATAGTAACAGTACCAGCAGCGGACAAAGCGGTATTACCGTAAACTTCGAAGTAGGTACAGACATTAATATTGCCACTCTCGACGTGCAGAACCGCGTGAGTGTTGCTCAACCTACACTTCCCGATGCCGTAAAGCGGTTAGGCCTTACCGTTAGAAAGCGTAACCCGAGTGTGATGGTGGCGCTGGCATTTTATTCTCCAAAGGGAACGCACAATTCCATCTTCATCGGAAACTATGTGAACCTTTACGTGAAAGATGCCATCACGCGCGTAAAAGGTGTGGGAGACGTATTATCGCGCGCGGATGATTTTAGTATGCGCATCTGGCTAAACCCTGAAAAACTTGCAGCGCTCGGACTTACACCCGGCGAAGTGAACCAGGCATTACAGGAACAAAATTTACAGGTGGCCGCGGGTACGGTTGGTGCCAATCCTCAACCCGGCACACAGACTTTTGAATATAGCGTGCTTACCAACAGCCGCATCAATACAAAGGATCAGTTTGAAAATATTGTAGTAAGAACAAGACCTGTTGATGGAAGTATTGTTTACCTTAAAGATGTTGCAAGAGTGGAACTCGGGCGTTTCGATTACACCTCGAATGCGTTTGTAAACGGCCAGCCCGGGGCATTTTTGCTCATCTACCAGGCTCCCGGTGCAAATGCCATCGATACTTACC
>JBDTMM010000053.1:0-9992 GCA_039934275.1 Flavitalea sp.
ATTTTAAAAATTAATTACAATGAAACTTTTCGACGTATACCCGGTAAATGATATCACGATCACAAAAGCAAAGGGCTCTTATGTCTGGGATGAAAACGGCCAGCAATATCTTGACATGTATGGCGGCCATGCCGTTATTTCCATAGGGCACAGCCATCCGCATTACGTGGAGCGCGTGACAGAACAATTAAAAAAGGTTGGATTTTATTCAAACTCCATCAATATTCCCTTGCAGCAGGAACTTGCTGAAAAACTTGGAAAGGTTTCCGGAAAACCAGACTTCCAGCTGTTCCTGTGTAATTCAGGTGCGGAGGCAAATGAAAACGCATTAAAGCTGGCATCTTTTTACAACGGAAGAAAAAAGATCATTGCCTTTTCAAAATCGTTTCATGGACGGACCTCTCTTGCAGTTGCGGTTACAGATAATCCCGCGATCATTGCACCGGTTAATCAGAATGCAAATGTCATCTTTCTTCCATTCAACGATCTTGAGGCGCTTGAAAATACTTTTAAGAAAGAAGGTGATGAAATCTGCGCAGTGATCATTGAAGGGATACAGGGCGTTGGAGGAATAAATATCGCTGATGCGGTTTTCCTGCATGCGATCCGGAAACGCTGTGACCAGTACAACTCCGTATTTATAGCCGACAGTGTACAATGCGGATATGGTAGAACGGGTAAATTCTTTTCGCATGATCATGCCGGTGTAACTGCTGATATTTATTCAATGGCAAAGGGAATGGGTAATGGCTTCCCGGTTGGAGGAATTATTATCGCGCCGCATATTCATGCAAAACACGGAATGCTCGGTACCACCTTTGGCGGAAATCATCTTGCCTGTGCAGCAGCACTGGCTGTTGTAGAAGTGATGGAAGAAGAAAACCTAATGGCGAATGCAGAATCGGTGGGCAACTTCATTATGAATGAATTAAGGAAAATGCCAACCCTTCAGAATATCAGAGGCAAGGGTTTGATGATCGGCTTTGACGTACCCGCCGAATTAAAGGATCTGCGGAAGAATTTATTATGGGGTCACCAGGTATTCACGGGTGAAGCAAAACCAAATGTGATCCGGCTGCTTCCATCACTCGCGTTAAGAAAAAAAGACGCAGAATCATTTCTTGAAGCGGTTTCGGAAGAAACCCTTGCTTTGCTTTCATCAGGAGTTTAAAAAAGGTGCTAAACCGCACCTGCAAAATTTATTTATGAGGAACTTTATTGCGGTAAATGATGTAAGCAATATCGATGCACTTGTTAGCGAGGCCTTGAGTTACAAGTCCGAACCGCTAAAGAACAAGACGCTTGGTCAGAATAAAAGAATAGGATTATTATTTCTCAATCCAAGTATGCGTACTCGTTTGAGTACCCAGATCGCAGCGCAGAATTTAGGTATGGAAGCCATCGTTTTCAATGTGACCCAGGATGGATGGGCGCTTGAATTTGAAGAAGAAGCGATCATGAGTGGCACCACTGTTGAACACGTTAAGGAAGCAGCACCTGTGATGGGTAAATATTTCGACATCCTTTGTGTACGCACCTTTCCATCCCTGAAAAACAAACAGGATGATTACAGCGAGTTGTACATCCACCAGTTTATAAAATACACTGGTGTTCCCGTGGTAAGCCTCGAAAGCGCCACGCTGCACCCATTGCAAAGCCTTACGGACATTCTTACCATCACCGAATTAATGAATGGGTCGTTTGAGAAAAAACCAAAAATAGTATTGACCTGGGCTCCACACGTAAAACCGCTGCCGCAGTGTGTAGCCAATAGTTTTTCGCAATGGATAAATGCGTGGGGAAAGGCAGATTTTGTGATCACACATCCTGAGGACTATGAACTCGACAAACAATTCACAAAAGGTGCCACCATCACTCACGACCAGGAAGCAGCGCTCTGCAACGCGGACTTTGTATATGTAAAGAATTGGAGCACGTATGAAGATTACGGAAGAATATATAGCAATGATCCGGAGTGGATGCTCACCAATGAAAAACTTAAACTCACCAACAATGCAAAAGTGATGCATTGCTTACCGGTAAGAAGAAATGTGGAGCTGAGTGATGAAATACTTGACGGACCGAACAGTGTGGTTACACAGCAGGCATCAAACAGAGTGTGGGCCGCGCAGGCCGTTCTGGCAGATATATTAAAAAGTAATGGCCTTGCAAATGAATAAGCTGTACGTGATAAAGATTGGGGGAAATATCATTGATGACGCATCAAACCTATCCTCATTCCTAAAAGAATTTGCAAACCTGCCCGGGAAAAAAATACTGGTACATGGCGGTGGAAAACGCGCAACACGGCTTGCCGACCAGCTAGGCATTCCACAACAAATGGTGGATGGAAGGAGAATAACCGACCAGCAAACACTGGAAATAGTTACCATGGTTTACGCGGGTTCCATCAACAAAAATATCGTGTCGCAATTGCAGCAGTATAGTTGTAATGCGATTGGGCTAACGGGTGCAGACGGCAACGCCATCACTGCTCACAAAAGAATTAAAAAAGATATTGATTACGGGTTCGCCGGCGACATTGACACAGTGAACACCTCATTCATCAGCCACTTACTCGAAGGAGTAAATACGATAGTGCTCGCTCCCATTACTCATGACGGAAATGGACAATTATTAAATACCAACGCCGACACGATAGCACAGGAAATGGCTACCGCAATGAGCCAAACCTATGAGGTGAACCTGGTATATGTATTTGAAAAAGCCGGCGTACTGCTCGATACCGAAGATGACGCTACGGTAATTCCGCATCTTGACCCACCTTCATATGAGGACCTCAAATCGAGGAAACTGATATTTGCAGGAATGATACCCAAACTCGACAACGCCTTCGCGGCGTTAGACAAAGGCGTTTCCAGAGTGATTATCGGAAAGTCGCAGCACCTTGAAGAACTCGCGAACGGAAGAAATGGTACACTCATTACTAACAGCCATGTATCAGCGCAAAACTGAATTATGGACAATGAATCGATAAATAAATTATCAGCAGAGGCGATCGGGTTATTAAAACAACTGATAGCCATTCCATCTCTGAGCCGGCAGGAGGATCAAACCGCCGGACTTCTTACCAAATTTTTCGGCACGCACAACATTCAGCATACCCGGATCGCCAACAATGTGTATGCTTACAATAAATATTTCGATGAAAAAAAGCCATCGGTACTTTTAAACTCTCATCACGATACGGTTAAGCCAAACAGCGGGTACACCATAGATCCATATTCTCCTATAGAGAAAGATGGAAAGCTATTCGGACTCGGAAGCAACGATGCCGGTGGAGCGTTGGTTTCTTTGATCGCAACCTTTTTTTATTATTACGATAAACAGGATCTTAAATACAACCTCATTATTGCCGCTACCGCCGAAGAAGAAATTTCGGGGGTGAATGGCATAGAAAAAATATTACCCGTTCTCCCGAAAATTGCATTCGGCATTGTTGGTGAACCGACTCAAATGCAAATGGCCATTGCTGAAAAAGGATTGCTGGTACTGGATTGCGTGGCTTTAGGTAAAGCAGGCCACGCTGCGCGCAACGAAGGTGAAAATGCGATATACAAAGCAATGAACGATATAAAATGGTTTGGCGAGTATCACTTTTCCAAAGTCTCTGACCTGCTTGGACCAGTGAAAATGTCGGTGACAGTGGTGAATACCGAAAATATTGCGCACAATGTTGTGCCATCTGCCTGTACTTTTGTTGCCGATGTGCGCGTGAATGAACTGTACACTTTCGAAGAGATCATGAATACCGTTCAGAGCAATATCAGTTCAAGTGTACAAGCAAGGAGTTTACGAATGCGTTCATCCCTGATCAATAAAGATCATGAACTGGTGAAATCGGGATTGAAGATCGGGAGGACCTATTACGGTTCACCGACCACTTCAGACAAGGCGCTGATGCCATTCCAGGCACTTAAGATCGGACCCGGAGATTCCGCACGTAGTCATACCGCTGATGAATTTATATACGTCAATGAAATAAAAGAAGGAATTGAAATTTATATCAGGCTTCTTGAAAACGTTATTTATTCCTAATGAGAAATGCTGAATCAATAATACTATGAAGCTCTGGAGCAAAGAAAACACCGACACACCTGCACTTATTGAACAATTCACCGTAGGCAACGACAAAGATTTTGACCTGCTACTTGCGGAGCACGACGTAAAGGGCACGATTGCACACGTGACCATGCTGAAAGAAACAGGTTTGATGGATGCTAAAGAAGCTGCAGCCGCCATTGAAGGGTTGCACGAAATAGAAAAAGAAATTAAAAATTCAACCTTCAGTATTGAAGAAGGCGTGGAAGACATTCATTCACAGGTAGAACTATTACTGACAAAAAGAATTGGTGAAGCAGGAAAAATGATCCATAGCGGCCGCAGCCGAAATGACCAGGTAGCGGTTGATATTAAATTATTTCTCCGCGCAGAAATAATAAAAATAAAAAATGCTACCAACCTGCTGTTCGACCTGTTGATCGAAAAAAGTGAAGAAAATAAAAACATACTACTACCTGGATATACTCATTTGCAAATAGCAATGCCATCGTCTGCAGGGTTGTGGCTCAGCGCATATGCGGAAAGCCTTGTTGATGATATGGAATTATTGGCGGCGGCGTTTGTCATCACCAATAAAAATCCGCTGGGAAGTGGCGCCGGTTATGGTTCTTCGTTTCCGCTGAACCGTTCGCTTACTACGAAATTGCTGGGGTTTGAAACGATGAATTACAATTCCGTCTATGCACAGATGGGAAGGGGAAAAACGGAAAAGATCGTGTCGCAATCACTCGCATCCGTAGCGGCAACGATCAGCAAACTTGCGATGGATTGTACGCTTTATCTTAACCAGAACTTTGGATTTATTTCTTTCCCGGAACAACTGACAACGGGTAGCAGCATTATGCCGCACAAAAAAAATCCCGATGTATTTGAACTGATCAGGGCACATTGCAATCGTTTGCAAGCCGTACCCAATGAACTGGTGATTCTTACCAACAACCTTCCGTCGGGTTATCACCGAGACCTGCAACTGACAAAGGAAATATTATTTCCTGCGTTCGGTGAACTGAAGAGGTGCATTACCATGACCGAATTAATGATCAGCAACATTTCATTTAAAAAGGATAGTCTCGAAGATGAAAAATATAAGTATTTATTCAGCGTGGAAGCAGTAAATCAGCTGGTTAATAACGGGGTGCCGTTCAGAGAGGCGTATAAAACGATCGGGAACCAGATCGATAAGGGAGAATTTACATTTGACTTTTCAAAGGGCCTGCACCACACGCATGAAGGCAGCATTGGCAATCTTTGTAACAAAGAAATTAAAACCGAAATGGAAAAGGTTCTCGCAAAATTCCCCTAACCTTAGTGCCCTATTTCTCTACTTCGTGCCTTCGTGTTTAAAAAAACATCATGGTGTAGTACCAACTATGATTTCAAAAACCTATCCAACCTATCATAGTCCAATCACCAATCATAAACTCATCATTTCTTTAAACTTCACCGTCTGTCTTCTGCTCACTTCAATCTTCTCCCCGCCTTTTAATTCCAGCAACAACCCTCCATTAAAATAAGGTTCTACTTTTTCAATCAGCCTCAGGTTCACTATATGTTTCCGGTTTGCACGAAAGAAGATCTTTTCATCGAGCCTTTCTTCAAGGGCATTCAGTGATTTTAGTATTAACGGCTTATTCAATCCGAAATAGACTTTTGCATAATTCCCAACGCTTTCAAACAATCTAATATCCATCAGCCTAACGAACCAGCAACGTTCTCCGTCTTTCACAAACACCTGGTCGTTCTCCTTTAATATGGAGCGGTTAAAATTGACCGGTGTGCCAGCCTGCATATCATGCTCTTCGAGCAAATGCATTTTTTGTATCGCCTCCACAAGTCTTTTTGGCTCTATGGGTTTTAATAAATAATCAAGCGCATTCACCTCAAAGGCTTTCAATGCATATTCATCATAAGCCGTGGTGAATATTACATTTGGTGCACGGTCGAGTTCAGACAACATATCGAAACCCGATTTACCGGGCATCTGGATATCTAGGAAAACCAGTTCTGGGTCAAGATCACCGATTTTCTGAATGCCTTCATTTGCATTTGCCGCCTCTCCTACCACTTCGATCTCGGGAAAATCTGCCAGCAATTTTTTCAATTCATTTCGCGCGAGCCGTTCGTCATCGATAATAAGCGCTTTGATCATGTATTATATTTTTGGAATTAATACTTCCGCTTCCACCAATTCCCCTTTTTGTGAAATATTAAAATTGGCGCGGTCACCAAATAAAAGATATAACCGATTGCGTGTGCTCGACAAACCGAACCCATCTGCATTTGCATTGCCGTTCAAATACCCCGAATTTTGAACGATCAGCTGGTGATAATTATCCTTAAAATCCGAGATCACTTTTACCACACCCCCATTTATTCTTTTTCCTATGCCGTGCTTGATGGCATTTTCCACAAGTGTTTGCAACATCATCGGCGGTACCGGCTGGTTGAGTGTTGCCCCTTCGATCGAATATTCTATTTTCAGTCTTTCCTCGAACCTGATGTATTCCAATGCGAGATAATCTTTTACAATATTCAATTCTTTTTCAAACGGAACGGTTTCCAGTTTCTCTGCCTGCATGCTGCTACGAAGGATATTGCTTAGATGCGTTACGGCATTTCTTGCCCTGTTTGGGTTTTCATCTATCAGGGCGCGTATGCTGTTCAAAGCATTAAAAATAAAATGCGGGTTAATGTGCGACTTGATGGTTTTGAGTTCGAGCTCTTTCACAAGTGCTTCCAGTTTTAGGGTGTCGAGTTGCTGACGGCGTCCCTTTTCGAGGTAGTGATAAAAATAATAGATTAGCACCCAGGGAATAATAAAAATACCGTTGGTAAGAATATTCGCCAGCAGGATCGTCATAAAATCCAATCCGCGCCTGTTCTCTTCAATACCGGTGACCTGGTTCAAACCCATCACCAATAAACTATACAACACACTCGTGAGTATAACGGCAACGCCTAATCGGAAAATAATTTTCTCCTCGGGCAAGAGCAGCCATTCGTTCTTTGAAATGAACCACCTGAGAATGTGCGTACTCATGATACCCGCCACCATTACGATCAGGATTTTGAGAATGAAGTCTCCATTGATGTGCAGCCTGAACGAATACCCGAATAAAAGCAGCGAAAGCGCTACCAGGCCCCAGCCGCAAAGCTGGCACCACCAATAATTGGATATTTTACGCAATACACTCATCTGTGGCAGCCAAAAATACCCTTTTGAACGAGCTTTAGCTCTAAAATGGGATAAGTGGCCAGCTGGTCGTTGTTTTGCAGTAAATTTGTTTACTAAATTACCAGGATGGAGATCACCCCGGGTCCTCTGCTGCAACAAATTGATTCACCTGTCGAACTCAGGAACCTTAACCGCGACCAGCTTCAGCAGGTAGCTAATGAATTAAGACAATACATTATTGACATCGTGAGCGTTCATGGCGGTCATTTCGGGGCCAGCCTTGGCGTGGTTGAACTAACCGTTGCGCTCCATTATATATACAACACCCCTTACGATCAACTGGTATGGGACGTGGGTCACCAGGCCTACGGTCACAAGATCCTTACGGGCCGTCGCGACAGTTTTATTTCTAACCGTAAATACGGCGGGGTTAGCGGCTTTCCAAAAAGAAGCGAAAGCGAATACGACACATTTGGCGTGGGTCATTCCTCAACCTCCATCTCAGCAGCCCTCGGCATGGCGATGGCCTCAAAATATCTGAAAGAGAACAGGAAATCCGTAGCCATCATCGGTGACGGCGCCATGACGGCCGGCCAGGCATTCGAAGCAATGAACCACGCGGGAGTTGCCGACACCGACATATTAATCATCCTCAACGACAATTGCATGAGCATCGACCCCAACGTCGGTGCCCTGAAAGAATATCTTACCGACATCACCACATCGCCAACATACAATAAAGTTAAAGATGATATATGGAAGATGTTGGGCAAGCTACCCGTTGGCGCCAATTTCACCAGGGAGATGGCATCGAAGATGGAGCATAGCATCAAAGGGTTCATTACCACCAGCAGTAATCTTTTTGAATCGCTCAAGCTGCGTTATTTCGGACCTATTGATGGACATAACATCACCAAGCTTGTTGACACGCTCAAGGACCTGAAAGATATTCCCGGACCAAAACTCCTTCATATTATCACCGTGAAAGGAAAGGGCTATGCCCTTGCAGAAAAGGATCAAACGATATGGCACGCGCCGGGCCTGTTTGATAAAATAACCGGTGAAATCTACAAGAAAAAATATGAGCTGCCTCAACCTCCAAAATACCAGGACGTATTCGGCCAAACGATAATCGAACTCGCGGAAAAGAATGATAAAATATTTGGCGTAACACCAGCTATGCCATCGGGCTCCTCGTTGAAATACATGATGGAAAAAATGCCCCACCGGGCATTCGATGTGGGAATCTGCGAACAGCATTCGGTAACCCTAAGTGCAGGCATGGCTACGCAGGGAATGAAAGTTTTCTGCAATGTGTATTCAACCTTTATGCAGCGTTCGTACGACCAGGCCGTGCATGATGTGGCCATACAAAAACTTCCGGTAATATTTTGTTTAGACCGCGCAGGACTCGTTGGTGAAGACGGGCCAACGCATCATGGCGCATATGACATCGCCTATATGCGTTGCATCCCGAACATGATCGTTAGCGCGCCGATGAATGAATCGGAATTGCGCAACCTCATGTACACCGCACAGCTCGGATCAACAACATTTCCCATTTCAATCCGCTACCCTCGCGGCGAAGGAGTGATGCCCGAATGGAAAACACCCTTTGAAGAAATCATTATTGGTAAGGGAAGAAAACTGAAAGAAGGTCGCGACATCGCGATCCTCACATTGGGTCACCCCGGTAATTTTGCAACCACCGCTATCAGGCAATTGCGTACCGAAGGCATTGATCCTGCGCATTACGACATGCGCTTTGCAAAACCCCTCGATGAAGCCATGCTTCACGAAGTGTTTGCGAAATACAACAAAGTAATTACCGTGGAAGATGGAACGATAAAAGGAGGCTTTGGAAGTGCTGTGCTTGAATTTATGTCGGAACATAACTACCATGCCCAAACGAAAATACTGGGTATCCCCGATCGAATTGTTGAACACGGTTCACTGAAAGAATTGCACAGCGAATGTGGGTATGATGCGGTAGGAATTGCTGAAACCGTGAGGGAGATGATGAAAGATACTGTTACAGTAAACACCTTATTACAGTAACCCTTTGCGCCACCTTTGCGTCTTTGCGTGAACCCCTTTACGCAATCAGGTTCACGCAAAGACGCAAAGAGAGGCAAGGGGTGCAAAGGATTACTCGTTTCCAATCAACGTTTCAACTTCCTCTTCCCTGTCTTCATTAAATTCAATGATAAAATTATTCTTGCCTTCTCCCATTACAATGGAGAGGTATTTCTGCTGAATAAGTTCCAGCAATGATAAAAATGTGAAAATGGCCTGCAGCCTGTCTTCACAATCATCAAATATTTTATCGAACGACAATACTTTTTCCTTCGCGGCTGCCTGCAACATTTTTTCGCGGCTTTCCTCCATGGTGTAGTTATATCGCACCACGGTATGAACAGGTTTATTATTTCGCTCTTCCACGCGCTTCATAACCCGTTCGAATGCCTTCATCAGTTTAAAAAGCGTGATGGCCTGTATCTCCGTTCCTTCGCCACTTTCTTCGCCTATGTGCGACAATTCTTTCTGAAGTAGTATCAGGGAAATTCTGGGTTGTTTGGCCGGGGCCATATTGTCTTACAGTGGTCCAGGTAGTATGAGCCGCATCCGTTGAGTATTCCAGATATTTCAGATCATTTGGACTGGTCCGGGTATCCCAGGACTGATCAAAATCAACTATTATTGCCGCTGCATTAGCCATTAACATATTTTCCGA
>JBDTMM010000054.1:0-9937 GCA_039934275.1 Flavitalea sp.
AATTTAGACAGGTTTTCCTGTTCAATTCCGCTCCCATTATCCCTGATTTTAACAATATGACTGTCCCTGTCTTTCTCAATAGAAATAATAAGAATGCCCTTGTCTTCCTGCATCGCTTCTACTGCGTTGATGATAATATTGAGGAAAGCCAGTTTTAATTTTTCTTCATCGGCCTTTATATAAGCCGGTTCGGATGAATACCTGATCTCGAGCTTTATTTTCTGTAAGGTGATCCTGTCAAGCGCCGCTGCTACACTTTCGTCCATGATTACCTGAAGAGGTTTATTGGTAAGTAACATTTCTGCCGGCCTGGAAGAATTTAGCAGTTCCGTAATAATATCGCTTATTCTTTTACTGTTTCGCTGGATGATTTCCATGTACAGTTCGGTATCATTTACACCCGCAACTTCATGGTGTAACTGCTCAAGTGAAAGGTTGATATTATTTAGCGGGTTTCTTACTTCATGCGCAAGCGTTTGTACCAGTCTGCCGGTAGAAGCGAGTTTCTCCGCCTGCAAGGTGGCCTTCTCTGCTTTTTTTAATTCTGTAATATCGTGTAATAAACCGTGGATGTATATCTGCCCATGAATGTCTTTTTCAGTGGACAGGGAAAGAATACAATTCTTCTTTTCTCCTTTTCCGGATTGAAGCTCTATTTCGCGGTCGTTAACCGTTCCTGTCGCGGCAATTGTTTCAGAGATGTACGTTTTTTCTTTTTCTTCCAGCAGATCATACAAACTTAAGTTTGATAATTCCTTCATGGAATAATTCAGCAACTTGGAAGTAGCATCATTTACATCGCGGAACACGAGCTGCTCAGAGGCAAGGAACACCGCATCTTTCGATCTTTCAAAAATGCTTCTGTATTTTCTTTCATTTGAACGGATCGCTTTCAAGGAGGTTGCCCTTTCCAGCGAATACCGGATGCAACGCTCCACTTTTTCAACAGTCAGGTCAGACTTCACCAGGTAATCCATCGCTCCGGCCTGCATCGCATCCCTGTCGATGGATTGATTCCCTTTGCCTGTAAGCAGTACCATCGGTTCTTCGCACTGCATGGACACTGCTTCGCTGATCAGGTCCAATCCCGTTCTCGCACCTAAATAATAATCAATAAAGTAAAGGTCGTAGTGATGATTTTTAATATGGTTAACGGCATCTTTATATTTATAACACCAGTCGATCTTAAAGTTTCTGTCGTTTATTTTTTTTATATACTCACTGGTAATAAAAAAATCATCTTCATCATCATCAACGATCAATATATTGGTAAGATTATTTACTTCTTTCATGATTATTAACTTTGATTTTCCGGGAGAATAAAAATAAATGATGCGCCCTTTTCCGGCTCTCCATTCGCATACATGATGCCTTTATGGTTTTCTACAATTTTCTTGCAGATGGACAATCCAATTCCTGAACCCGGGTATTCCGTTTTGCCATGCAGCCGCTGGAATATCTGGAATATTCGTTGTGCATAATGTTGCTCAAAGCCTATTCCATTATCACTTACACTGATCATATATGCATTGCCGCTATACGGAAAACCCTGCGCATCTTTTTCTTCCTGTGATAATAACTTTGACCCGATAATTATTTTTGGGGTAGTGTCCGGATTTCGGAATTTAATGGCATTAGTCAGCAGGTTGGTGAACAATTGCGTGATTTGCAGTGGAATCGCTTCTATACTGGGGAGTATATCCAGCATGATCACCGCTTTATTTTCTTCTATCTTTAATTCAAGATCGGCCTTCACCTGTTGGATGATCGTATTCAGATCCGTACTTACAAAAGGTTGTGCGTGCCTGCTTGTTCTTGAAAATTCAAGCAGGTTCTCTATAAGAACGCGCATGTTCTCCGTGGCAACAAGCATCCTATCGAGGTATATTTGTACTTCGGGTGCAAGATCCGCCGGCAACTTTTCCTTGATTCTTTCGCTAAAGGAGGTGATCTTTCTCAGAGGTTCCTGCAGATCATGCGAAGCGATGTACGCAAATTCTTCCAGCTCTTTATTAGACCTGTCGAGTTCTATTACTTTATTTTCAAGTATCTGCTGAAAGCGCTCTTTTTCCTGGACTATCTTTTTGTAATCTGAAAGGGTAGGGGCAATATTCGGTTCACCAGGTACCTGCGAATGCGCTGCTGAATCTTTCATGTACTAATGGTTGTTGAATTCCTGGTATTGCTTCATCTTATTGTACAATGTCTTTCTGTCAATATTCAATAATTTTGCTGCTTTGCTTTTATTAAAATTAGCCTGTTTGAGTGCTTCAATGATCATTTCATATTCCGCGTCGATGCTAGCCGCCTTAAGGGTGGTTTCATCAAGTACCGTTCTTGCTGGTGCCGCAGTTGCAGTATGACCATTACTAGTTGCGCCTCCATTGTTAAGCGTTGACGCAGGTTCTGAAGCAATGTCGAAAGAAAGTTTATTGAAATTTACAATTTCAAACGGAAGCGACCTGTCTTCAATTAGTTCACCATCGGTTAATAATGTTGACCTCTTCACTACATTCTTTAGCTCACGGAGGTTTCCATACCATACGTATTTCTGGAAGATGTCTTCCACCTCTGGTGAAAATCCTTTTACTTTTTTATTTAATTCTTCGTTGGTAAGATTTAGAAAGTGCTTCGCGAATATCATGATGTCGCCCTTCCTTTCACGAAGCGGTGGTATCGTCATGCTGAATTCATTAAAACGGTGAAACAGATCTTCTCTGAATTTCCCTTTCTTCGATGCTTCCCAAAGTGGTTCATTACTTGCGATGATAATTCTTACATCCAGCTCAATATCTTTTACTCCACCCACTCTTCTCATTCTTCTTTCCTGCACCACGCGCAATAATGACACCTGGATGTCGTAAGAAAGATTCGCAATTTCATCCAGGAATATAGTGCCGCCATTAGCAAGTTCAAAACTGCCTATTTTCTGATTTAGCGCACCTGTAAAAGCACCTTTTTCATGCCCGAATAATTCACTTCCCGCAAGTTCTTTGCTCAGCGCCCCGCAATCTATCGCTACGAAGGGTTTATTATTTCTCTTACTTCTTTTGTGTATTTCCTGCGCTATGGCTTCTTTACCGCTGCCGCTTTCACCATATATGATTACGCTGTAGGTGGTGGGACCTACCAGTTCAATCTGCTGCATGATCTGGCGGAAGGCCATGCTATCACCAAAAATATATTTACCGCTTGCCGAAAAATTGCTGTTTCTGCTATCTCTCTTTTCTTCTCCAGGCACCGCTACCGGACTATTTGCCGCTGCATCAGGAATAATCTTCGTAATGGTTTTGTCTAGTGCTTTCCTTATTGTTAGAATGATTTCGTCGGGGAACAATGGTTTGGTTACATAATCAAATGCACCAAGCTTCATTACTTCCACGGCGATCTTAATGTCGCTGTAGCCGGTAATAATGATCACCGGCATGTGCGGATACTTTTCCTTGATCTTTACCAGCATGGTTTTACCATCGGTATTGTCGAGGCGAAAGTCACATAGTACAAGGTCGTACTCAGTAGCGTCAAGCATTTCGGTTGCCCGCTTTGCTGTGTTTGCTTCTTCTACTTCATAACCATGTTTAGACAGGAACTTTTTAAGAAGAAGGCACATGTCCCGGTCATCATCAATTACAAGAATTTTATGCATGAAATGGTATTTTGAATGGTCGATTGAACTTAATCGGGTAATAATTATGCCCACAATGCGCGCATCTGCGCCACCGGTATCTGTAGCAACTCACGGTATTTTGCCACTGTTCTGCGGGCAATACTAAAGCCTTTTTCGGATAATATAGAAACCAGTTGCTGATCCGTGAAAGGTTTTTGCTTGTCTTCAATCTCAATCACCTCTTCTATAGCGGTTTGTATAACCCTGTTGCTAATCGTTTCGCCCTGTTTGTTGATAATCCCTTCAGTAAAAATGTCTTTTAGCAAAAGCGTACCGAATGGAGTGGAAACATATTTGTTACACGTGATCCTCGATACAGTTGAAATATCGACCCCTACCATTTCCGCTACATTTTTCAGGATCATCGGTTTGATCAATTTAATATCCCCTTCGCGGAAATATTCATACTGAAGTTTTACAATGGAACGAACTACTTTCAGCATGGTACCTTCCCTTTGCCTGATGGCCGAAACAAACCACTGTGCTGCATTTAATTTGTTTCGCAGGTATTGTTTTGTCGCTTTATCGGTATGATTATTTTCACCACTGCTTTTCACATTTTCCATCCACGACTGATTGATGTGTAAAGATGCTGAACGTTGCCTGTATAAGGAAACTTCCAGCTCGTCACCATCAAGTGCAATGATAAAGTCGGGCATGATCTGTTGGTTGGCCACGAATGATTCGGTGCTCTCCGTAATAGGTTTCATTTTAAGCGAAGCCAGTAATTGCAATATTATTTTCAGCTCGTCATCTTCTATATTAAGATGGTGCATGATCTTGTCCATGTTACGGCTGCCGAGATCTGCAAAGTGTTCATCCAGCAATCGGATGGCCATTTTTACATCGGGTCTCTTTGTATTCATTCTCTTCAGCTGCAGGGTAAGGCACTCGCGAATGCTTCTTGCGGCAATACCTGCTGGCTCCAGTTGCTGCAGCTTTAATAGTACTTCTTCAAGTTCACTCACCTCCACCCATTTTTTATGTTTGAATGAAAGATCATCTGCAATAGCAGGAAGGTCCTGGTCCAATAGCCCTGACTCATTCAGTGAATCGATCAGGTAACTTGCTGTGAGAATATCCTTTTCATCGTAGTACATCAGCTTGAACTGCTGCTTGAGTGTTTCTCGGAAATCTGCGCTTTCCGGTAAAGGCCTTTCCGGGATCTTTTCATTATTAAAATAATTCTCGTATTCTGTTTTGTAATCGGGAACATCATCATAACCGTATTCTTCCCAATCTTTATAATCCTGTACATCTTCCTTATTAAACTTGTCGGCATCCGTTATTTCTTCGGTTGCACTTTCTTCCAGCAATGGATTTTCTTCCAGTTCCTGCTGAATACGGTGCTCAAGTTCTATAGTGTTCAGGTGAAAAAGATTTAACAGCTGGATCTGCTGTGGAAGGATCTTGAGTTGCTGCCTTTGAGCTAAGTTTTGGTGAAGCATGGAGGTTCGATTTTGTTCAAATAAGAAAGCAAGGACAACACCAAAAATTGATAATTGTACAACTGCAGCTCAAAACCTTCTCCCAATGTGGTTTCCACGATTAAAACCCTTGATTTTACGATTGTTAAGTCATTTGCCTTCCTTAGCCACAAATAAATTGGAGTGTAGAATTTTACCCAAATTGGGCAATATTTTGAAAATATTACTCTAATAATGGAGCTTTAATCCAAAAAAAAACCCGCATAATTCATTTGCATGAGCTATACGGGTAATGGATTTTCTTAATTATTTATTCAGGTTTTGCAGTGTGGTGGCCATTATGCCTGCCCTTCAGAAATCGACTGAGTTTTTCAACAAATCCCCTTCCTTTATCCGCCAGTAGATGTGATGAATAGTTTTTCATCACAAATGGAACCGCAAGCCTGGTTATCCAACCTGCCTTTGCCAAAACAAAGTTCTTGATAAACATATCACCCACCAGCTGAAGGCCCATATTTATCAGTGGATTGGATTTGTCACCTTTCGCGATCCTGCCCAGTGCTCCAAATGCCTGATTTACCGGCTCAAATTCGTGTTTAAGGGAAGACCAGTTGGCGGTAACCTGCTGTTTATGAAAAGCAAGTTGTGCCTTCAGCCTTTCGCGTTCAATTACCAGGTCGTCGTAGGTTTTTATCGTGCTACTCATAAATCTTGTCTATAATAAGGTTGCGAATCATTGGAAAAACGATGCGTTTTCTCAAAGCAATTACTACAATAATAATAAGCAGGTACAGTCCTGCAACCAGCAGGTATCCCAGTGCCAAACTATTCAGTAATTGACCCAGCCATATTCCGAGGGCAATACCGGAAAACAATAAAACGAAAAACCCTAAAAACGCTACCACCATTGTAGTAACCGATAACGCGGCAATAGTGGTGGCCTTATCTGTTACATTTAAAACGGATAGTTTGTAATAGGTTTTTATGTATTCTGATACGCTATCGGTTAGTTCGACGGCCTTTTCTTTCAATTCTTCCATATTATTATCCGCTTATTTATTATTAAAGAAGCAGGATACACCTGCTTTCCAATCAGCTCAGGCTTTCGCGTACACTGTTGTATCTGTCTTCCGCTTCCCCTTTGAAATCCTTTGCAGTTTTGCCCGCTTTGGTTTTGAGGTTGCTCAATTCAGACTTTCCTTCTGCCAGAAGATCCGCAAGCTGGCAAGCCCAGTCGTTTGCTGCATCTTTTACTTTCTGACGAATATCGCTTCCTTTTTCAGGTGCAAGGAGCATTCCGATCACTGCGCCGGCTGCCGCTGCGCCAACTATACCTAAAATAATCTTTGATGTTGAAGTCATAATATGATTTTTAAAAAGTGAATAATGTAATGATTGACCGTTAATAGCGTACAATGACTAAATATTGTGCCCCTTTTAGGATAGGGTCAGTAGGTATTATATACACCATAAACCATTGCCATGTGTATATTATTCTACATCTGCCCTTTGTAAATTTACATATACCCGTTAAAATAACTGGTAGGAATTTTTCTATATTTAATCCCGAATATGTTACCCAAGAAAAAAGTATTGATAATAGATGATGAGGTGGATCTGTGCCTGCTCCTTAAAACTTACCTCAACCGGCGTAATTATGAAGTGTATTATTCTCATACCCTGAAGGACGGTCTGAACCAGTTTAATGTGGTGATCCCGGATATTCTATTCCTCGATAATAATCTCCCTGATGGTATTGGGTGGGAAAAAGCGGCAGGATTAATTGAGCAATACCCCGATCTGCAGGTTCACCTCATCAGCGCCTACCAGCCTAATACACCGGAAAAACCTTCAGCTTCCTTTAAGGTTTGGGAAAAGCCTCTCACACTAAAGGACCTTGACAACTATATGACCCATTCCTGACCAGGAGTGTTTTCTTAACAATTCTGAAAGATTTACTCTACGGGTCTTATAGGGAATTACCCCCAAAACTATTTATCTTCGTGTTTTACTAATTGTATGAAAGCCTGTTTTACCTCTTCCATTTGTTGTTGTTGCTGTTTACAGCGGATGAAGGCATACGGGTGGTAGGGCCTCAATAAAAGAGAAACACTTTTAAATACTTAAACTCCACCAAGGTGGAGTTTTTTATTTTATTAAGATGATTGCAGCAGGCACAATGAGACAGGAACCCACACTGGAGCAGAAAATTCAAAAACTGGCCTTGCGTATAGGCAATACTCCTTTACACAGGATTACCCACCTATCGACCAATAAGAGG
Source organism: Flavitalea sp. (assembly GCA_039934275.1). Lineage (GTDB taxonomy): Bacteria > Bacteroidota > Bacteroidia > Chitinophagales > Chitinophagaceae > Flavitalea. The sequence continues at coordinate 7,376 of JBDTMM010000054.1, forward strand.
GTGACCATCTACGCCAAAATGGAATGGATGCAACTGGGCGGAAGTGTAAAGGCAAGAGCCGCCTATGCAATTATTAAAAGCGCTGTTGAGGATGGCCAGCTAACCCAGGATACCATCCTGCTCGATGCCACCAGCGGAAACACCGGCATCGCCTACGCCTACATTGCAAAGGAACTTGGAATTAAAGTTACCCTTTGCATTCCTTCAAATGCTTCAAAGGAAAGAAAGGAAATACTCACCGGGCTCGGGGTGAACATAGTGTATACTTCCCAACTTGATGGCACAGATGGTTCGCAACAAACCGCCCTTGAACTGTATAATGAAAATCCGGGTAAATATTTTTACGCCGACCAATACAAGAATGACAATAACTGGAAGGCACATTATAATACTACGGCATTAGAAATATTTACCGAGGTCCCCGGCATCACCCACTTCGCAGCGGGCCTGGGAACTACCGGAACATTTATAGGCACGGGAAGAAGACTGAAAGAACTGAATCCTGCAATCAGGCTGGTTGCCTTTCAGCCTGACAGTGCGCTGCACGGACTGGAAGGATGGAAGCACCTCGAAACTGCAGTGGTTCCATTGATCTTCGACCCAACCGTTGCCGATGAAGTAATGGAAGTAACAACCGAAGAAGCCTACGAAATGATAAAGCTCGCAAATGATAAAGAGGGATTGTTATTGAGCCCTTCCTCGGCGGCAAATGTTGCTGGTGCTTTGAGGATCGCTGCTTCCATTGAAAAGGGGGTTATAGTTACCATGCTGCCGGATAATGCGGATAAATATTCTGATGTCATAAAAAAAATAGTAAAGTAAATCACAAACCCATGATCTCTGTAGAACAGAAGTCCGAAAAAATAATGAATGAAGACGCGGTAAAGGCATTCCCGGACGAATGTTGTGGCTTTATGTACGGTACGGAAGATGCATCCGGCAACCGCGTGGTAACAGAGTCGTTGCCCATTAATAATGGTGCTGTTGAAAACCGCCGGCGCCGCTTTGAAATATCACCAAAGGATTATTTAAAGGGCGAACAACATGCACTTGAAAATGGGCTTTTGTTTTTGGGCATATATCATTCTCATCCAAATCATCCTGCTATCCCTTCCGAACACGACAGGGTAGCAGCACAGCCTTATTTTTCTTATGTGATCCTGTCAACGTACGATGGTGTGATAAAAAATACGCGGTCGTGGAGGCTCAATGATGATTTTCAGTTTGAAGAAGAAGAGTATAGTAGCCCGTTAAAAGATTCGAACAAGACAATTCAATAATTATAAAATAAAATAAAAGAATACATCATGGCTACCATTATTATTCCAACTCCGCTTAGGAAATTCACCAACAATACTGCAAAGTTGCAGATCAGCGGTGGTACTGTGGCAGACAGCATAGAGCAATTAATTACCAACTTCCCCGATCTTAAAAAACATTTGCTCGATGATAAGGGACAGATACGCAGTTTCGTAAACATATTTGTTGGCGACCAGGACATCAGGGACCTGCAACAGGAAAATACAGTGATAAAAGAAGACACCGTGCTTAGTATCATTCCTGCAATAGCTGGTGGAAATAATTAATCAAAGATCATGAGTAACAATTCGGTTTTTACAAAAGAAGAACTCGCTCGTTATAACAGGCACATTATTATTCCGGGATTTGGGATGGAGGCGCAGTTAAAATTAAAGGCATCGAAAGTATTGGTAATAGGCTCCGGTGGATTAGGAAGCCCTGCACTGCTTTACCTCGCCGCTGCCGGCGTGGGTACCATAGGTATTGTGGATTTTGATGTAGTGGACGACAGCAACTTGCAGCGCCAGGTATTATTTGGAGTGGAATCGGTAGGTACACCAAAAGTAGAGGCGGCAAAAAAGCGCCTTGAATCACTGAACCCACATTTAAATATCAGGTTGTACAACACGCATCTTAATTCCTCCAACGCGCTGGACATCATAAAAGATTATGATGTAGTGGCTGATGGAACAGATAATTTTCCAACACGTTACCTGGTGAATGATGCCTGCGTGTTGCTAAACAAACCAAACATCTATGCATCGATATTCCAATTTGATGGACAGGTGTCAGTATTTAATTATGTAGATAAAAATGGCAACCACGGTCCTAATTACCGCGACCTCTATCCAACCCCACCGCCTCCGGGTTTGGTGCCCAGTTGTGCTGAGGGTGGAGTATTAGGAGTGCTGCCGGGGATTATAGGAAGTCTGCAGGCGCTGGAAGTAATAAAGGTAATCACCGGAGTAGGAGAAACGTTATCTGGCAGATTTTACACTTTTGATGCGATGGAGTTTGAGAGCCGGACGTTTAATATTAAAAAGCGCGATGACAATCCTATCAGCGGAAAAAACCCTTCAATCACGGAGCTCATAGACTACGAACAATTTTGCGGGATGAAGGCGATTGAAGAAAAGCCTTTAAGGGAGATCACTGCAAAAGACCTGTACGATCTGCAGGTGAAGGGAACACCATACCAGCTCATAGACGTTCGTGAACAGCATGAGTACGATATCGTGAACATTGGCGGTGAACTGATACCAT
>JBDTMM010000055.1:0-9851 GCA_039934275.1 Flavitalea sp.
GCAATAGCCTTTCATTAAAGCCCCCGCTTTTCAGAAAAACATGTCTGGCCACAAATAAACTTTGGTCGCCAAAGCGAACAGCATTTACATTGAAACGTGTGAACCACGCATTTGCTCTCAAAAACCAATGGGTATTATCAAAAGCGAGCCGGAAACAACCACATACCGCTCCCTTGTTGTGTGCATTTATTATTTGCGTTGCAAAGTCTTTGGGTGGGATGCTGTCGGCGTGCAGAAAATACAAAATTTCACCCTTTGATAAAGTAGCCCCAACATTCATTTGCGCCGCTCTTCCTTTTCGTTCACACAAGACAACTTGCGCACCGCAATTTTTTGCAATACCTCTTGTATCGTCAATACTTCCTCCATCAACAACAATAACTTCTACTTCCTCGTTACCGTTGGCAGCACAAGTTTTATTGATTGTTTGAGCAATCTGATCAGCTTCATTATAGGTGGGGATGATGATGCTTATCATGATTTATATTACTTTGCAATAATCATCAAATAAAAAGCGGGTTGGTGCTATTTTTTTTATAAAGAAATAATACTTTCATAAAATAATCTACTTAACTTTTCATCTGCTTTACCTGCAACTTCAATAATCTCTGAAATATTCACGGGTTTTAAATGATCGGGATCGCATTCATCAGTAATAACTGAAACAGCTACACAAGGAAGCGCAGCATGATTAGCGGCAATTACTTCAGGCACTGTGGACATACCTACCATATCCGCCCCAATGATTTTCAGATAACGATATTCGGCTTTCGTTTCCAGGTTAGGTCCGTTGACTGCTGCATACACCCCTTTCTTTAAATCAATCTTTAAATCATCTGCCTTTTTTTGCAAAAGGTTTTTTAAATCTAGATTGTAAGGCTCACTCATATCAGGAAAACGCAAACCTAATTCTTCAAAATTTTTCCCCGTCAATGGATTTCCCAATTGTAAATTAATATGGTCATCAATCATTACAAGATCGCCTTTTTTAAAATTAAGATTTACACCACCTGCTGCATTCGATAAAAAGAGTTTTCGTACGCCAAGCAATTTCAGAACTCGTATGGGAAAAATAATTTGTTGCATGGAGTAACCTTCATAGGCATGAAAACGTCCCTGCAAAATCAATGCTTTTTTTCCACCTATCGTGCCATATATCAAATTGCCTTTGTGAAATTCTACAGTAGATACAGGAAATCCCGGAATCTCAGCATAAGTAATGGTTTGCTCTACATCTGTATACTTAATCAGCTGATGCAAACCTGTTCCTAAAACAATACCAATTTCAACTTGAAAAATGTCTTTATCCTCAAGGAATTTTTTTGCCTTATTGAGTTTCTCCATAAAAATATAAATGATGATACGATGCCACCACATCTAAAACCTGAACCGGCGGTGCATCCGCAATACTGTTTTCCCACAATACTAGTTCTTTTGTTATGGAATTCCCCATTGAACTGCGCAATATAATTTGTTACAAATTTAATTTTTTAAATGCCGCATATGGTAAAAATCACCAACGTGCAAATGGCCATCATCACCGGGAACACTTCTGCATATAAGAGAAGAATTTTTCTATCGGCCATCTCCGAAAGAAAGCTACATAGTCAAGTTTTGACGGATCTTTAAATTTGCAATAATGTTCGCTCATTGGTTTAGTGATTAGTCGCATTGTTTGGTATCATGAAGTTCAGCAGTAAATATAAAGCTCCCTGGAAGATCAATGTCAAATTTGTTTTGTTTTATGCAATCAAAGATCATTCGGAAGTCGAATACCGGTGGAAAGATATTATTGCGGCTATTTATGAAAATTCAATGGGACATTATAACTTTTGACATCAAAAAGACATCGTTCTTCAACTGTATGTTTCATATAGTGATGGATGAAATATGCGCATGGAATGGGCAACCAAAATGTAAAAATCTTCAAAAGTTTTGTTTATGCCTAGATTTAGAGGAAATAAGCCATTCCAATTCATAAAAGACACTCATTCAAGTATTACTGGAAATTTACACGGCAAAAGGAGCGGATAAAAGTCAACATGTCTTTATTGACGCCCGGTGAATCCTGGAACGTCAATGCTTTTTGATTTAATGGTACTAAACCAGGAATTGTATTCCATTCATTGGCGCTTAATTTTCGAAAGCCCATAGACCATTCCGGAAAATACCTATGCTCGCTTTGTCCGGCCATGATTTGAAGAACTTCGTAATGCCTGGTATCCTTTTCCAGCTTTCTGTAAAGTGTTTCAATATTTGCTTTTTCGCCTTCGAGAACTTGCAGGAACGCGCCGTCGTGGTAAAGCAGCATGCCACTGATATCCTGCTGCTGGTTATTGGCACGGCTTAGCTCTAAAAGTTTTTGCAGCGCTTCATCAGTAAATAAGGCTTTGGCGGTACTGAGATACAGAATGAAATCCATAATAATATAACGCATCCATTAGCGCTGAGGTATATTTAAATAAGAAAAAATCATACAAATCAAAATCTTGAGCATATTGAATTGTTAACAGATTAAAATCAGATGGGAAGGAACACATCATCCAGTAATTAACAATAATTTCATGGCCAGTTCTGTTTCGTCCATTGTATGAGGTTTATTAAAAAGCCCTGATACAGAAAAGGTACTACTATTTCCTAAGGGTATACCAAGATTATTGATAGAATCAAAGGTCATTTTGATCACGAGCAACACAACACGACCGACTGCCGCATTGAGAAAATAACCACCACCACTAATGGTGTCGAGAGCTGCGGTCTTTGAATAACCCGCTTCAATTCATCGGTGTTCTCATTAATTAATATTGCTATGGCACGAATTTTAAATAGTAAATGCAAAACACTACCATGCCAAAAGCACCACTAAAAAATCCTGAATCTGCGTCCATTTCCAAATCAGCTACAAAACCTCCCTCAAAAAAAATCGACTCGTTTCCGGTAAATGCCCACACTGCTATGCAGGAATTTTTTCTAGCCGGCCTACAGGAGATTTACTGGGCAGAAAATCATTTATTGAAAGCCATCCCAAAAATGATAGACGCAGCGGGTGGTGCTAATTTAAAAAAAGTGCTTACTAGTCATTTGTCGGTCACTAAAACCCACTCAGCCCGGCTGGAAAAAGCATTTGATACCCTTGAACAAAAAAGGCTTTCCAGGAAATGTGATGCCATGGAAGGATTAACCATGAGCGGTGAACACGTGATTGAAAACACGATTGCCGGAACTCCTGTTCGTGACATGGGTATTACCATGTCTGCGATTAAAGTGGAAAATTTCGAAGCGGTTACTTATAAAGGACTGATACAACTTGCTACAAACCTGGGCCAGGGAGATATTGCGGAATTGCTGCGGCAAACATTAGAGGAAGAGCTGGCCGCTGGCGACCGGCTTACCGACATGTCGCAATCTTTTGCACCATCACCCAAATCGTAATGATAAAACTATCCAGCCAACCATTCAATTTATAAATATGCCAGCCAAAAAATCGAATGCACCAAAAGAAAATCCGGTCAGAACTAATAATACAAAAATCGACGACCTGCGTAATGATACTGAATCCGGTCAGGGAACATTGTTAACAACAAACCAGGGATTAAAGATCAATGACGATCAGAATTCATTAAAGGCTGGTGAGAGGGGACCGTCACTGCTTGAAGATTTTATCCTGCGTGAAAAAATCACCCACTTCGATCACGAACGCATTCCGGAACGCGTGGTACACGCTCGCGGAAGTGCAGCGCATGGCATTTTCAAAGTATACAAGTCATTAAGCAAATATACACGCGCTGATTTTTTGAATAATATCGATGCAGAGACGCCTGTTTTTGTTAGATTTTCTACCGTTGCAGGATCCCGAGGTTCCACAGACATGCCCCGTGATGTGCGTGGCTTTGCCGTAAAGTTCTACACACAGGAAGGAAATTTTGATTTAGTGGGTAATAATATGCCTGTATTTTTTATTCAGGATGCCATAAAATTCCCCGACCTGATACACGCAGTTAAGCCAGAACCGCACAATGAAATTCCACAAGCCGCATCTGCACACGATACTTTTTGGGATTTTGTTTCTCTTAATACCGAAGCGACACATATGATCATGTGGCTTATGAGCGACCGCGCACTTCCAAGAAGTCTGAGGATGATGGAGGGATTTGGCGTACATACATTCAGGTTAATAAATGCGGATGGTGCTTCTTCTTTTGTAAAGTTTCATTGGAAACCTCTAATGGGTGTCCATTCTATTGCCTGGGATGAATCACAGAAAATTTCGGGCAAGGATCCAGACTACCATCGCAGGGATCTTTGGGAATCAATTGACAGCGGGGCCTTTCCCGAGTGGGAACTGGGCTTGCAGATTATTCCCGAAGAGGATGAGCATAAGTTTGACTTCGACCTGCTCGATCCTACAAAATTGATTCCGGAAGAATTGGTGCCAGTGGTACGTGTGGGTAAGATGACCTTAAATCGGAACCCCGATAATTTTTTTGCAGAAACAGAACAGGTGGCCTTTCATGTGGGACACGTGGTGCCGGGTATCGATTTTACAAATGATCCTTTATTGCAGGGAAGATTATTTTCCTACACCGATACTCAACTGCTTCGTTTGGGCGGACCGAATTTTCATGAGATCCCTATTAACCGCCCTGTGGTTCCGGTTCACAATAACCAGCGCGACGGTGCCAAGAGGCACATGATTAATAAAGATAGGACGAGTTACAACCCAAATACACTCGGAAATAATAATCCCCTGCAAGCTTCATTAAAAAATGGAGGGTTCAATAGTTATCCTGAAAGGATTGATTCTAAGAAGATAAGACAACGCAGCGCGAGTTTTTTTGATTTCTTCAGTCAGGCCACTTTATTTTTTAACAGCCAGAGCGAGCCCGAAAAAAATCATATCGTCGATGCGTTGCGATTTGAATTGGGCAAAGTAGATACAACGTCGATTCGCGTGCGCATGCTTGGAGTATTAAATTATATCGATAAAGCATTGGCCGCACAAGTGGCTTATGGTTTGGGATTGCACATTCCCTCAGATATCTCCTTAATTAACCAGGGCATTCCTGCTGATGCTGATCCGGCAACCTATCAACCGGTGATCAGGGAAGGAACACTTACCAAATCTGCTGCATTAAGCATGGCCGGCAATATTTTGAATTCAATAAAAACCAGAAAGATTGCGATACTCGCAGCAGATGGCGTGAATGAGGAGTCGCTGCTTTATGTAAGAAAATCCTTGCTAAACGAACATGCGACAGTGGAAATTATTGCACCAAGATTTGGAACCATCCTCGGCGCAAATAATACTGAGATCCCTGTGGACAGGAGTTTTCTTACCACCGCCTCTGTTTTGTATGATGCAGTATATGTTCCAGGAGGCACAAACAGTATCGCAACCCTTGAATCAGATTCAGATGCGGTTCATTTTTTAAATGAAGCCTATCGGCATTGCAAACCGATCGCAGCAGATGTGGATGCAATACAAATGCTGAAGGCCACTTATTTTTATCGTAAATTACCTGATGACAATAGCGGGGAAGCCATCCGCAGGGAAGGTGTCGTGATTTCTGCTAAACCTTCGCAACTCGCACTACAGTTTATCGATGCCATAAAAATGCACCGGTTCTGGCAAAGAGAAATAGCAAGAAAAGTTCCGGCATAAAATTTTTAATTATTTATGTAAAAACATTTTGATATAGCTTTGACTTATTGCAAATTTATTTTACCATACAATAGAAACCCCATCGTGCTGTATTTTTATAATAATGAAGTACCAAAGACATCCTTTTGTCTTTTTTTATCTTAAACCAGCTGTTCGTTTTTTATTTGAAAAGCATTCTTTTTCAGCATTTCTCTGTGAAGCGGATGTGCGATGGTGATTAAAGCCTTTGCCCGATCCTTCAAATTTTTTCCAAACAAATCCGCAATACCATATTCCGTAATAACATAATGAATCTCGGCACGGGTGGTTACCACACCTGCTCCCTTTTTTAGGAAAGGAACTATTTTACTTTCTCCATGACTGGTCGTTGAATTCATCGCTATTATAGGTTTCCCGCCCTCTGATAGCGATGCGCCTCTCATAAAATCTATTTGCCCACCTACCCCGGAATACATTTTCATCCCAATAGAATCCGCACAAACCTGTCCGGTAATATCTATTTCGAGCGCACTGTTTATCGCGGTTACTTTCGGATTCTGTCGAATGACATTTACATCATTTACGTAACCTATATCCAGCATTTCAATAAGTGGGTTATTATTGACAAATGAATATAATCGTTTGGTACCGAGCAAAAAACTGGACACAATCTTTCCTTTCATGTTTTTCTTCATTTCCCCGGTAATAACGCCCGATTCTACGAGGTCTATAATACCATCAGAAAACATTTCGGTATGGATCCCTAATTTCCGGTGAGACGAAAGCATACTTAATACAGCATTAGGAATCTTTCCTATACCCATTTGCAGCGTCGCACCATCTTCAATAAGAGAGGCAACATTTCGTGCGATCTTGCAGGTAGTATCATCAGCTATTTCGATTTCAATTTCGGGGATCTCTTCACTTACGTTCACTAACGTACCTATTTTGCTTATATGAATAATTGCATCCCCAAATGTTTTAGGCATATTACTATTTACCTGCGCAATAATATTACCGGCTGTTTCCAGTATTGCAGGAGCAATATCAACCGAAACGCCAAGGGAACAATACCCATGTTCATCCGGCGGCGAAACCTGGATTAGGGCAAAATCAATAGTGATTATTCTTTTACGGAATAATGAAGGAATCTGGCTTAGGAAAACCGGGATATAGTCTGCTCTTTGTTCCTGAACTGCCTTTCTGAGATTTGCGCCAATAAAAAAACAGTTCGTATGAAACACTTCCGGGAAAAGCGAATATTCAGCATTGCCTTCCGTGTGCATTTGATAGATGCTCATATTCTCCAATTCATTTCTCCTCTCTACAAGCGCATCTATAAGTTGTTGGGGAGCCGCTGCAGCGGTCTGAATAAATAAATGGCTGCCAGATCCGATCTGGCTCATTGCTTCCCGCGCACTGCAATACATGTTACTCATTTTAAAATTTAATAATGACAAAAATCAGCAAAACGCAGTTGGCCGGATCAAACTCTCAAATGTTCTGAGTATTAACTAAGCGATCCATACCATCTGGGCAAATGCGGGTAATGTAGGCAGTAACGGTAGGTACTATATGTTGGAGTTCCGCGATATGAGAAACCATTTTATTATTTGAAATCCAAAATAGGCCACTTTAAGAAGGCATTCTCTGATTTATATCAAAGGAGATATTGATACTTGTCATAAAATAAATGGCGCAATATTTAGTTCTTTGGAAAAATGACATATATGATAGGAAACCTCGAAATGCATGAAATAGAAGAAGTTCTCCATCAACAGGTAATAGGAAGAATTGCCTGTCATGCAGACGGTGAAACGTATATCGTTCCCGTGAGTTACGCATATGACGGCAGGTATATCTATACCCATACAAGGCCCGGAAAAAAGATCAGCATGATGAACAAAAATCCACACGTATGCTTTGAAACCGAGGAGTTTATAAATATGGCCAATTGGAAAAGTGTGATTGCCTGGGGAAATTTTGAAGAAGTTAAATTGCCCGCGGAACGCCACAAAGCAATACAAATTTTGCTGGACAGAATCCTTCCGCTGAATAGCAGTGAAACAACACACTTGTCGCCACATTGGCCTTTCCCTCCCCACAACAATAATGAAATAAAAGGTATTGTATATCGTGTGGAACTCATCAGGAAAACAGGCCGTTTTGAAAAAAATTATGAAAATGCCAGTTACACTATCTAGATATAAGAATCTCAGAATTGCCCAATGGCAGTATGAAAGCGACGGCTGGAAGAGAGCCTTGGAATTTATACAATTCGAAAATATTTATTCCAAAAACAACTTGGCAGAATTGATAAAGAACAGAAATGGACAAATAGACCAGTTGGTTGCCGTAGAAAGTCATTTGGAGTGGTTTGTTCAACAGGAAATCCTTATCACAATTTTGCGAAGCGACATTAAGGATTTCAAATGGTTACTCGAAAAAGAATTACTTAAAAACGGGTCTCCTGAAAAAAATGCAACCTCGGACTATAAACGGATATATAAAGAAATAGAAAAAATAAAAGAAGCACACCGTGGCCAGAAGTCGCGCTTCGATAAATTCCTGATAGAAATTTTTTGAAATAGGAGCCAGGAGAGTAATAAATATAATTTTGGCTGGCCATATTTTTACGCTCACTGAAAACCCAAGCGTAACTATCATCACCATTATTGCAACATGATAAATAGTTAATATCATTATTTCGCAGTAAAATCGGGTGATTCAAATTTTTTTATCATGTAAAAGACTCACTGGAAAAATTTGCGGAGCTAAAAATATTATTTCCCAATACCTTATTGAGTATGAACAGAATGGAAAATATTAAGTGATGTAGTACTGAAACTACTTTTTAAACAGATACTTTAGCGCCTCTTTCAGCGAAGATTTATAAGCTGTTTCATCTTTAATATAAATATCAAGCGCTGTGCCGTTATGATATTTATCTGTCATTGAAACAGAAGGAGTATAGCTGGTATAAAGAATATGCGAGTTATTATACGGATAACTGTTACAGTCAATATTAACCATGCTTCCGTATTCGGTCATGCCCAGATTTTCCCACCCGATTTGTGCATTGCTAAAAGGAACCTGCTCATCTTTGGGATGAATAAAAGCATAATAGTTTTCGTGGTTAGTAACATTGGCCACCCAGTTCGGAATGTTGCCGCTGTCTAGAAAATCAATTACAGAAAACATCACGATTCTTTTTACCGGAAATTCTTTACCAAGTATGCCAGCGAGTGATGCACCCTGCGAATGCCCGGTTACAATAATTTTATTCCATTGAATCTGTCCTCCTGAATAATATTGCTGCCAACCTGCAGTGGGATGCGCATTGATTTGGTATTGCAAAACTTTTTCAAGCCTGTTTAAAATGGAGTTGGGCACATTTACTGAAACGCTTGGGTGGCGGTCGGTACCATCGATAGTTTCCATCCTTGACCGGTAATGGCAGGTAACATCATCCGTGGGACGGCAAATTGGGTTGATGGCAGGATCGGTTTTATACATCAGGCCAATAACATGATATCCCATCAAAGCTAATTGCTCTGTAATAAATAAATAATTAGCAGGGGCTCTGTATGTTCCCGGTAATAATACCACTAATGTATTCATGGTATCCTGGTCGCTCTTTGCCATGTAATGCCGCAGGTTGAATGCCCCTGTTTCAATATTCGGATCAGTAGTTCGTGGTGCAACAGAATCAAGCGTTATCGTTTGACCCGAAACGGTTAGGCCAATGAAGAAAATAAATAGGAAAGTTATTATCAGCTTCATCGTTTATTAAATTTTGAGGTCATTCTTTTTTTGCCATTAAAAAGAATCACATAATATATTCCCGGCTTCAGATCAGCAATATTAACAGCATTATTACTTGAAAATTTCCTTTCCTTTACAACTACGCCGGCATTATTTACGAAGGAAATAGTTCCGCTGCCTGATGCGCCAGTAATATTTATATAGTGCGAACCAGGATTGGGAAATAGATTGATACCCGATTCGGTCAGTGAACTATCTGCACTTACCCTGATAACATTGGAATAGGCCATTTTACCATCCATATCTACAATGCCTAAACGATACCATGCATTTTGCGCATAAGCATCAGAAAGATCGTAAGCCAGGTACTCGATCTTACCCGCGTTTACTTCAGTTATTTTTTTGAAAATGAGGCCATCGGTACTTTTTTGCAAATCGAAATGAG
>JBDTMM010000056.1:0-9610 GCA_039934275.1 Flavitalea sp.
ACCTCATCTCCACAGTGGATATCAATGGCCAGCAAATTGACGGCACCACCGAAAAAGTGCTGAGCATGAAAAATCTCAAAGGCAAATTCGAAGCATTCGGTTGGACCACCATTGAAATGGATGGCAACGATATGGACGCAGTGATCGAAGGACTCGATAAAGCAAAAGCATTAACCGGCCAGGGAAAACCCGTGGGAATCATGATGCACACAATAATGGGTAAGGGTGTAGACTTTATGGAAAATGACCACAACTGGCATGGTGTTGCACCGAATGATGAACAACTTGCAAAAGCGCTTCAACAGTTGCCCGAGCTGAAAGATTACTAAAATTAATTACCGGGCTCGATCCAGGCGCCATTATCTTTTAGAATGGCAATCAGTTCTTCTACCGCGATATCACTGCTAACGGATCGTTTTACAACATCCCTGCCTTTGTATAAGGTGATTTTGCCGGGCCCGCTTCCCACATAACCATAATCTGCATCTGCCATTTCTCCGGGACCATTTACAATACATCCCATGATCGCGATCTTCAAGCCTTTTAAATGATGCGTCACCGAGCGGATCTTCGCAGTAGTTTCCTGCAGGTCGAATAAAGTGCGTCCGCATGACGGACAGGAAATGTATTCTGTTTTGCTGATCCTTGTTCTGGTGGCCTGAAGAATGGAGAAGGATGTATTATTGATGAACTGGTGGTTATTTTTGGTTTCGAGATAAGTGCGTCCGCTCACCTTCTGGTTCACCAAAAGTGAAGGATCATTCATTAACCAGATGCCGTCTCCCATTCCATCGATCAGCAACGCACCCGCTTCCGTTGAAAAATGAATCAATTGTTCATCGATGGTGTTGTCCCTGCTTTCTACGCAAAGTATAACAGGACATTTAATTCCCCTGTTCATCAGTTCAATAATAAACAAGCGCATCGAATGCATCGGGCGCTCACCAGTTGAACGGATACACAGCACCACATTCTTGCTTTCTTTTATTTTATCCAGCAACACCGGGGTATTATCTACGTCGCAATCAACGCTTATATAACAGTGATGTGTAGTTGCAGTAGCATCCAACTCATTGGCCTTTATTAATGGATGATATTTCTGTTTGTCTGGAACTCCTTTCCAGGTTTCATGGTCGCAGATCACCTGCAAGGTTCCGGGAGTTGAAAAATTTAATGTTTTATTTCCTGTGTAAATAAAGTCTGCCGCGCCGTCTGATATGTTCCACTTATCAATGGCGGCATCGTACCGGTAACCAATCGATAATAAATCATTTTGTGTAACCGTTGCCGCTTTTTTAAAATCCGCCACCACTACCGGCACGTGGCTTCCACCGGTAACGGAAACATTCGCGCTGATCCTTCTCAAATAATCATACGGTGAATAAGGAAATATTATTTTGCTGTCGGTGATGTATTCTTCGCCCTGCACGTTTGCGTACCTGTTCACAAGGTCCCTGCACACGGGTATTTCAAATTCCGGATCTTCGGTTAGAGATACCCGTATGGTGTCGCCTATTCCATCTTCCATTAATGTACCAATGCCTATTGCGGATTTTATTCTTCCGTCTTCCCCATCGCCGGCTTCCGTTACACCCAGGTGCAGCGGGTACAGCACCCCAAATTCTTCATTCATCACTTTTATCAGCAGCCTGTACGCCTGCACCATCACGAGTGGGTTACTCGATTTCATACTCAGCACAATGTTGTGATAACTTTCATCGCGCGATATTCTCAGGAACTCCATCGCACTTTCCACCATGCCCATTGCGGTATCGCCATAGCGGCTCATAATCCTGTCACTGAGCGAACCATGATTGGTCCCGATACGCATCGCGGTTCCGTATTCCTTACAAATTTTAACCAGCGGTGTAAATCTTTCTCTTATCCGGTCTATCTCTTCGTTGTAGTCTATATCGGTGTAGTCAATGAATTCAAATTTCTTTTTATCTACATAATTACCAGGATTGACCCTTACTTTCTCTACGATCTTTGCGGCGATCTCTGCAGCATTTGGCGTAAAATGTATGTCGGCCACCAGCGGTGTAAAATATCCGCGGTCATGCAAACCGTTCCTGATATTCAATAAATTTTCTGCTTCATTTTTACTGGGGGCAGTGATGCGTACCAGTTCCGCGCCAGCTTCAATGCACCGGATCGATTGCGCGATGGTGGCGGCCGTGTCCATGGTATCGGTGGTGGTCATGGTTTGAATCCGCACCGGGTGGAGGTTTCCAATGAGCAGGTTTCCAACCTTTACTTCAAGTGTTTTTATCCTGTTTTTCAATTACCAGTCTTTATCGGGTTTACTTGTTGCGCGCGTTCTGTTTTGCTGCATTTTTTGTTGCACCTGCTGCTCGCGCTGCTGCAATGCCTTTAATAATTGTTCTACCTGCTTTTTTGAAAGCTTGCTTTGTGGCGGCGGTTCTTTCTGATCTTGCTTCTGCTGCTTTTTATTTTTTTCGTCTTGCTTTTTTTCTTTTTCCGGGGGCTCTTTCTTTTTCTGCTCCATCAGCGCCTTTTGCAAATTCACTCTTGCATCAGAGTCATTCGGGTTGATGATTAGCGCCGATTTATACGCGGCAATGCTTTCGTCGAGTTTATTTGCCCTGGAATAAGAAACGCCTTTATTATAAAAAGATTTTTCCTTTACCGAATTATCAAATGTTCCATCGGCAGATTTTTGAAATGCTTTTATGGCGTCATCATATTTTTCCATCCTGAAGTAGGCATCGCCAAGGTTATAATTCACAACGGGATCGGCAGTATTTTGTTCCGCCGATTTTTGGTATTCGGGTAATGCTTCATTGTATTTTTTTTCTTTATACAACCGGTTAGCCTTACGCATGTGTGCGTTCTGTACCTGCGCGCTCGCGTTGCCGGCGAAAACGACCACGGTTAATATGGCTGTGATCATGTTCATGCCGTCGCTTTTTTTCGTTCGGGCAAAAAGAATTCTACCAATAAAACTATTAACGCAATCCCTGCGAACCACTGGAAATAATAAATATAATCTTTGAATGCCGCGTCTTCCATGGCGGTTGACTGGATCGTTCCCAGTTGTTTCATGATCGTTGCCGCGGCAACTGAAACATCATCAGGATTTACATACACCCCTTTTGTGGCAGTAGCCAGTTGTTTTAGTTGTTCCTCGTTTAGTTTCGACAAAACGGTGTTGCCCGTTTGATCTTTTTTATACTGACCCGTTAATGGATCAGGAATGGGGGTACCGGTCGATGAACCGATGCCCACCGTATTGATCATGATTCCATTCGACGATAATTCTTCGGCCATTTCCAAAGTGGCGGGGTCATGATCCTCGCCATCTGTTATCAGCACGATGGCTTTGTATTTCCTGTCTTTACTGTTAAAGGCCGACTCGCATAATTTCAATGCCTCGGAAATCATTGTGCCCTGCGTGGGCACCATGGCCGGCGATGCATTTTGCACATACATCGTTGCAGCGGCGTGGTCGGTGGTGAGGGGCATCTGCATATAGGCGCGGCCCGCAAATAGCACGAGCCCCACCCTGTCGTTTTGCAATTGATCAAGCAACCTGTTTACCAGTTGCTTTGCCTTTTCAAGGCGGTTTGGCTTGATGTCTTCCGCGAGCATGCTGTTACTTACATCGAGTGCGATCATTACATCAACACCCTTTCTTTCTACCTTGTCCATTCTTCCCGGTCGTTCGGGGCTCACCATTGCCATTGCAATGGCCGACAATGCAAATGCCAAAAGAATAAATTTTATTAAATATTTCGTGGGAGAATAATCGCGGATGAGTTGTTTTACAAGTCTTTCGTCACCAATCTTTTTTAAGGAGGCTTTTTTCCAGCGAAGTACCCATAAAAAAAGCAGGACCAGTGCCGGTATTACAATAAGCGCCACAAAAAATTCAGGATGCTGGTACTGGAGGTCCATCATGCAAATTTACTCATCTTTTACCCTCAAAGAAGCCATATTGCTTTAAGATTGCCTTCAGCATTTTTAACCGTACCGGGCCCATTTCGTAATTCTTATCGGGCGATTCCAGCTGCAAAACAAAGAAATAAGGGTGATAGTTTTCTTCTATCCAGCCTATAATCCACCCGATAGCGTGGTTGCTCTCACTGGTGCCCCAGCCTGTTTTGTAGCTGAGTTTATAGTTTGAATTGTCTTCCTGCAGCAGCATGGTTTTAACTACTCTTTGGGTTCTCGGCTGAAAAGGAAGTTGCCCGAAATACAACTTCTTCACTAGTCCGAGCTGTTCATCGGCGGTAACTTTTGTTGAATTATCCAACCAAAAGGTGTCAAGGTTGCTGGTAATTACCGGTTTCTTTTTTGAGCTGCCATAACCGAGTGTATCCAGCCAGTGTTGCATGGTATCTTTCCCGATCCTTCGTGTCAATTCCTGGAACCAGGGCACCACAGAATAATGAATTGCTTCTTTCATCGTCAGGTCATGGTTCCACTCAGGGATCTTTCTCACCACATGATCCCATGGTATTATGGTAGAAGAATCCTTTACTCTGCCAATTTCAATTCCAATTAATGAAGTGACGATCTTAAAAGTAGAGGCAGGTAAATAGGCACTGTCGCGAAAGCGACCTGTATTATATAAAGTGAATTGCCCCGTTCCATTGTCGAACAGGGCAAAACAACCTTTTACATTATTTTCCAGGAAATATTTTTCCAGTGATTGATCTTCTTTGGTGTTATTTAAAGAGCAGGAACAAAAAAATACCACACAAATAAAAACGGCCAGCCTGCGCATGTCATTTGATTTTGGCAAATGTACTGCATAGGAGTTCTCTTTGCGTCTTTGCGCTTTCTTTGCGCCTTTGCGTGAAACATTTCACGCAAAGGCGCAAAGAAAGCGCAAAGGCGCAAAGGATAAATTCACATGGTCATAAAATATGAATTTAGAATTTAAAAGTGGCTCCCACATTAATTACATAATCAGCAAATGCAGCATCACCGATCTGGTAAGTGCCGGAAGCAACGGTGCGCTGTTTGTCGGTTACGCTTTGCGTGCGGTTCCTTGAAACAGCAATGGGTACATTGAGGTACCAGTGAATTTTATGTGTGCTGAAGTTCAGCCCCGGTTCAACTGCAATAGCGTATCCCGGCCTTCTGAATCCATCGCTTTTGCCTATAAGGTCATGTACCGGAATACCATCGATGCGGCCACCCAATGAAAAGCCAAGCTTTTCGGTCATGTAAGAAAATCCTGCGCGGCCCATATACTGGTCGGAAACGCTCATGATGGTTTCGTTGTATAATGATGCTGAAAGTGTTTCGCGGTAGGTTCGCGTACCATTCATATTACGTGGATTGAATAAATAAAACCCGTTTCCATAAGCACCGAAGTGATGGGAGAAATTATAATACCCATTTACTTCAGTGGTGAAGCCTGTTCCTCCATCACCGGGTTGTATCGATTGGTCAACCGTGCGCAGTTCAGGACCTCCATTTGCACCTACATTATACCAAAGATCCTTGTAGTCGTAATTTCCGGTAGGAAGCTTAAGACCGAGGCCGGCCTGGATATTTCCATTCATGTGTTTGACAGGATCGAGCAACCAGTAATAAGCTGAAATTCTCATATCGCCCAAACCATGCGCAGAGGTATTTCTTCTTTCCTGTTTTACGTAATGTCCGTTAACCAGCCCGTGTTCATATAAGGATGAACGCGTGGTGTACACGAAAGGAACGTTGAGCGACAAAGTTAACCTGCTGCTGATGATGCGGCTGATGGAAAAATCGAGTGAGTTGGAATAATTTCTTACATCGTTGTGCAGCACCTGCCTTTGTTTCTGTTCTTCTTTTCCGCTGTAGTGCCTGAAGGATTTAAAATAGCGGTAGTTGGCATTTACTTCCCACTTACTTCCGATAAGGTCGGGGTGTTCCATTGAACACGATGCACCTGTGCTACGGATGGCTACGCAACCCTGTGCAAATGCACCCGGTTGAGAAATAAAATAAAATAATGCAGTTATTATAAATACTTTTTTCATTTTTTAGTTTTGGTAGTTTGTACTGTTGTTTAAAGGCTGGCTTTGTTACCCTGGGCATTGCTCATCTTTCTTTTCATGCGCATGCGGTTCACCACAATGTCACCGATCCTGCGACCCTGTTTATTGCCTTCTACGAGGTCGAACATGTAGTGTATCCCACCATACATCCGGGACATGGAAGCTTCCCACGCGGCCTGGCGAAAAGAAGTAAATGGGCGGGGAGACACTCCAAACTCTGTTTCTGAGGTATCGCGGTACGTAAAATTATCTCCGAAAATATCCGTCATCACCTCTGCTGCGGCAGCAGAAATTACAGAGTGACCGCTGATATATGCAGGAAAAGGCGGGGTTTGAATGAATGGCCTCCATTCTGCATCGTAATATTTATTGATCACTGTTTCGGGGCGGATGGTATTGCTCCTGAATTTTTCATCCCAGCAACTGATAAATCCATCGAACAACGCAATGGAAGTTTTCGCATACGCATATACGGTAGTGTTGAAATCAGCGTTCGCTTTTTGAGCGGCAATGCCTACAATGTTGAGCCAGTGGCCACCGGGTGAGAAAGATTTTGTAGCGAACATTACGTGTCCGCTTACATTTAATTTAAAAGGGTTATCGTCCCAGAAATTAGCCATGTGTTTTTCATTGGAGTCGAGATTTTCTACGCTTTTTTTCACCTCCATCAGGCACTTGAAATAGATGCCGTTAGTATCCTTGATGGAATATACAGGAGGTGGAATGGGTTTGCATTCTTTTGCGGAATCAAGCGCCATCGTTCTTATTTCCATCCAGTGCGATTCCATAGCAGAGGAATAAGAGGGGGGCGTAGGTACCCATCTGCCTTCCTGGTCAGTAACAGTGTATTTACTTGCCGATCGTGTTTGTGCATAGTTGTCATTTTTGCTCCATTTCATAATGGCTGCGAAAATGGTGTCGGCATATGCTTTTGAGTTCATCAGTATTTCATCCGGCATACCTGCATCATTTGCAGTTTGTATCAATTCATTGTAATAACCCATCATGCTGCCTTCCGGAAAGGTGACTGCATTACCCACCTTTGTAAAAGCAAGCATAGACGCAAACCGGTAATCCATTTTTTTACCTGGAATAGGTTTTGGCATTGTGGGCATGTGTTTAATCTGCCCCGATAGGGAGCGGTAACTGCTGTCACCCGCGGCAATACATTCGTATGCTGCAATGCTTGCATACACGTAGTTGCGGGCAGCGATCATGGGCGGAAAATTATTTTCCAGTACAATATCGTTGAGTTTCTTTACCGTTTTTGAAAACATAAAAGGATCGTCAACAACTGTATTATAATTAGAGGGCTTGCAGGAAAAGAGCAACGTGCAAAACACGGCCACTGATATAAATAGCTTCATCACTTAATAAACATTAGTTGAAAGAAAAGAAATACAAGGAGCGGCTTATGCTCTTGGAGGACGTTTGAGAATACTAAGATGTCCTGCCTGGCGAAATGAATTTCTACTTACCAGGAATTTGGAAGCTGCAGTCTGCATCAATGACAGGTTGAGAAAATTATTTTCAGGGGTGTAGTCGCTTATGAATGTTTTTGCGGAGCCGGCATTTTTATCCTTTCCGTGAGTGGAAGAATTGTTGAGGTCGTTTACCAGTTTAAAAAAGTCGGCTCTTGAATTCTGAAACTTCGATTTATCCTCGTTGGGAAGGCAGAGCAAAACCACTTCACCATTCTCTATTTTTCTCTTGACGTATTTGTAATGAACGCCTGACAATTCAAGTTCACCATGAATGGTTTCGAACTGGGTTGAATTTCCGGAGAAGTATGGTGCAAATAGCGGAACGCGTAATTCTATAAGTTGTGATTCGTCGTAATCGGAATTATCGATTTTTGTTTCCAGAGCAACATCCGACCTGCTTTCGAGGTAAACCGAAAGCAGCCGGTAACCTACCCAGTTAAAGGCAAGCAATAGCAGAAGTAGTATTGAAGCAGTGGTTTTCAAGATCTGTAATGCAAGATATAAAATTAAATATCTTTGAGGGCTGTGAAGTTTACTCCGGAACAAAAAATGTATTATACCCTGCGGATCGCGATAGCCGTGTGTTTTATCGGGCATGGGGCCTTCGGAATTCTAACAAAACAGGTGTGGTGTAATTATTTTGCAATATTCGGCATTAGCCCGGACATGGCTTACCGCCTCATGCCACCACTTGGCATGGTGGATATACTGATTGGCATCACCATGCTTTTTTATCCGTTGACCATCATTCCTTTATGGCTGATTTTTTGGGGTGCGGTGACTGCACTTCTCCGGCCATTATCAGGCGAACCGTTTGCCGAATTCTTCGAACGCGCCGGTAATTATGGTGCCCCCGCCGCAATGATCCTGCTAACCGGTATTCAGATCAGAAATTTAAAAAGTCTTTTTACCCCGGTCCGTCCAAACTTTATCCCCGAGCTTTCAGATACAAAAAATGCGTTATTCTGCCTGCGTATCGTGGTGTTCCTGCTGCTCGCGGGCCACGGATGGCTGAATATTATGGAGAAGAAGGGATTGATAGACCAATACGCCTCTCTCGGATTTTCAAACCCCATGAGGGTGGCACAAACAGCAGGATGGTTTGAGATCCTCGGCGCCTTCGCGGTGCTGATCCGTCCGGTCAAAGGACTGCTGATTGTACTGTTCGTCTGGAAAGTAGGCAGTGAATTGTTTTACCCGCACTACGGATGGTTTGAATGGATGGAACGAGCAGGCAGTTATGGATCAATCCTCGCCCTTTGGTTCGGTGCAGACGTGCTTCCAAACCTGCTCCGTAATAAACCGCCGTCGGCAAAATTATTTATAAAACCGGTCTGATCAGATCCGGTACAATCGCTTTGCGTTTTCTCCAAACACCTTTTCCCTGTCTTCGGGAAGTGCGTGTTCCATGTATTTTTCAAGCAGGCTTTTCCACTGCACATAAATTCCTGATATCAGCATCACCGGCCAGTCACTTCCGAATAACAACCTCTCTGCACTAAAAATTTCGAATAGTACATCGAGATAAGGATAAAAATCTGCCGGCCTCCACTCCTTCCATTTCGCTTCAGTAATGAGGCCCGATAGTTTACAACTTACATTTTCGTAAGAGGCTAATTCGGTGATCCCCTTTTTCCATTCATCCATTTCGTTTTTTCTTATGGCAGGTTTTCCTGCATGGTCCAGTATAAAGTTTTGTAATGGGAAAGACTTCACTAAATCGATCGCTGCATTTAATTGCCTCGGATAAATCAACAGGTCGAAAGAATAACCGTACTGGTTGATCAGTGCGAGCCCATCGCGAAAACGGGTGTCGTATAAAAAATCATCGGGCTCTGTTTGTACAATGTGCCGTAAGCCTTTGATAGATGAATAGGCCGAGAGGTCGGTTAGTTTTTTTTCAAGGTCGTTTGCTCTAAGGTCGGTCCAGCCGACTACAGCTTTTATGATGGGATGGGTATTTGAAAGCTCGGCGAGAAAACGAGTTTCCAATTCAGAGGCCACAGCCTGCACCGCCACGCATCCATCTACATTATTTCTTTTAAGTACAAGTTCTATTTCGTTGGGTAAATAATCCTTTCTCAGCATTTTCATGCTATCGTCTATCCAGGTATA
>JBDTMM010000057.1:0-9566 GCA_039934275.1 Flavitalea sp.
AGTTTTGAAAAACGAAACCCCCTTCAGGATTCCATCACCATCAATTTTCGCTTTCTTGATTCCAGCAGGATGCAGAAATTCGATTCCTCTATTATGGATTTTAGTAAGAAATTTCCTGTGCCCTGGAGTTATTTCGATTTGGGAAATGTAGGCAATGCCGCACACAATATGATATTTTCTCCATTGATGAAGCCTGGCTTCGACCAGGGATTTCATGCGTATGATATATATAATTTCAACGATTACGAAACACGCTTTTATAATACCACGCGACCCTATTCAGAGCTGAATTATATTTTGGGCAGCGCAGTGGAGCAGATCATAGAAGTAAAACACACTCAAAACGTAATGCCCAACTGGAACGTGGCATTTCAATACAGGCTGATCAGTTCACCGGGGTTTTTTCAAAACCAGAATTCCAATCACAATAATTACAGGCTCAATTCGTGGTATCAATCCAAAAATAAACGTTACCAGAATTTCCTTGTCCTTATTGGTAATAAATTATTATCTGGAGAAAATGGAGGCATAAGAAATGACCTTCATTACCTGGATACGATAGGTTTTGAAACAAGGTCGGCCATTCCAACAAAGCTTGGAGCGAACCTCGCCACCGGAAGGGATTTCTTCTCATCAAACGTTCCCACTGGAACATTTAATACCAACGCGAGTTATTTATTACGACAGCAATACGACATCGGGCAAAAGGATTCCATCGTTACCGACAGTTCGGTGATTCCGCTATTTTATCCGCGTCTTCGGGTTGAACATACTATCAATCTAAAAACGTACAATTACCGTTTCAGCGATGCTTATCCCGACACGCTTTATTACCGGGCAAATTATAAAATCGATCCTTCAATACCTTATCATTTAAGAGATAGCTGGAGACGGCTAGTTAACGATGTTTCCATTTATACTTTTCCAGACGCAAAAAACTCGCAGCAATTTTTCAGGGCTGGCGCAACGTTTGAATCCTTAAAGGGGACTTTTGATACCGGCACCGTATCGCATAAATACACCAATTTATTTTTACACGGAGAGTACCGCAACAAAACCCGTAACCAGAAATGGGACGTGGAGGCGTATGGCAATTTATATCTAAGCGGGATGAACAGTGGTGATTATGATGCCCACATCAGTTTGAAGCGCCTCATCAGCAAAAGAGTAGGCTACCTGCAGGCGGGTTTTGGAAATGTGAACAGGACGCCCTCGTATGTATATGACAGCATCAGTAGTTTTTACCTTGGTAAATTTCAAAATTTCAAGAAAGAAAATAATACGGAGATATTCGGAACGCTGGATCTTTCGCGTCTGCAACTCAAACTCGGTGGAAAATACCTGCTGTTGAGTAATTATTCTTATTTCAGCAGTTTTAGCCAGGCTGCACAATACCCCACGATTTTTAATATGCTGCAAATAAGCGTGGAAAAACAATTCAATCTGGGCAGAAACTGGCACTGGAGAACGTGGACGGTGTTCCAACAGCTCGCAGGATCGGCTCCGGTGCATGTACCTTTAATTTTGTCGCGCAACCAGGTAGGTTACGACGGAAAACTGGGGTTCAAGAATTTACTTATTAGTTTTGGCCTGGAGTTCCGCTATTACACACCATATAAAGCAGACTCATATTCACCCCTTATCGGGCAATGGGTGAACCAGAATACTACGATCATTAAAATGAAACTGCCGGAAATAGGCGCCTACATTCATTTCAGAATTAAAAGCTTCACGGCTTATATAAGAGCAGAAAACCTCAATTCCTTTAATACTGCAAAAGGAAGTTTTACAAAAAACAACATTGTTTCGCCAGACTATCCCTATCCAGGGCTTCAATTAAGACTGGGCGTTTTCTGGAGTTTTATCAACTGATCCATTTTTTAAATTCATGGATACATTTCAGCATACCGCGAATGAAATCTATCGTTGTTCCAGTGAAGAAATTCCTCATATCCCTACTTTCGGTTTTGTATATCATTATTAAGAGTGGCGTAATGGCGACTATTCATTATTACATGTGTGAGGTTGCCTTAACAAAATATGTCGCCGAAATACGGGAAACGTTCGTCAATTTCAGCACAGAGAAACAAAGGTTGCTTCTGGTATTCGGGAAGTTTTAATAGTCTTAAATTAATGAAAGACAGTCGTATAAACATCGGTCACCGGGTATTTATTAGGAAAATGCTACGGCATTACATTGAATGAGATATTTCACTTGACACATTAAAACGCATGATGTCGATCTTTCTATAAGAACCCATTTTTTGCGTTAATTCCCAATTCATCTGCACGTTCAATCTTTCCATAACTTTAAGGAACAACATATTGTTATGGTACCTGAACTTCGTAAGGCATTCAATCAACATTTCAATGAAGCAGATTATAAGGCGATGATGGAGGAGATGAATAAAAAATATCCCGGAGCCATAGAATTCAAAGTTGCCGAAACACCCATTTTTATTGATAAGAAATTTAAAGATCAGATGATCAATGCCTGCGAAAGTATCATTGATCTGATCATTGACCCTGCCTTTATTCCGTTAACCGATAATAGTATTCCAACTGCCGATAAAGTTCCTGGAGCTGCAACGTTTCCTCAAACGCTAGTTTTTGATTTCGGTATATGCTCCAATGAAAATGGAACGCTCGAACCACAGCTCATCGAAATGCAGGGTTTTCCGAGCTTGTATGGTTTCCAGGTGTATTATCCTGATGTGCTGCAAAAATATTTCGACATACCCGAAAGCTATACGCTATATCTCGGCGGCCACAACACCGAATCATTCACAAATTTACTCAAGGAAATTTTATTAAACGGTCATCTGCCAGAAGAAGTAATACTGCTCGAAATTCATCCGCACCAGCAAAAAACGCGTATCGATTTTTACTGCACTAAAGATATCACAGGAATCTACCCAGTTAGCCTTACGGAATTAATACAGGAGGGGAAAAATATATTTTACCTACGTGACGGGAATAAAATAAAGATCAAACGCGTGTATAACAGGATCATTTTCGATGAGCTCCATGCAAGAGATGATTTAAGTGACGCAGTGGATATTACAAAAGAATTGAACGTAGAGTGGGCGCCACACCCCGATTGGTTTTATCGCATCAGCAAATACACCCTGCCATTTATAAAACATCCTTTTGTACCGGAAACTTTTTTCCTGAATGAAATAACGCAATT
The DNA here is from genome assembly GCA_039934275.1 of Flavitalea sp. GTDB lineage: Bacteria > Bacteroidota > Bacteroidia > Chitinophagales > Chitinophagaceae > Flavitalea. Next base: position 3,191 of record JBDTMM010000057.1, read on the forward strand.
ACCGGCTAACCTCGAAAATTATGTGCTGAAGCCTTTGTTTTCCTTTGCGGGACAAGGAGTGATCATTGATGTTACTCTTTCCGATATCCACAATATAAAAGATCCCGGCAACTGGATTTTGCAGAGAAAAGTAAAATATGCTGAGGTTATTGAAACGCTTACGGATGCCGCAAAAGCAGAAATAAGAATTATGTATTTGTGGAAAGAAGGAGCTACCCGGCCTGAACCCGTGATTAATCTTGCCCGCATTAGCAAAGGCAAAATGATCGGGGTGCGATATAATAAAGATAAAGACTGGGTAGGTGGGAGTGTGGCTTATTTTGAAAAATGAAAAACAACCTTCTAGGTCTCCTTTGCGATACATTCTATGCAAAAAAGGGTAGCGCAAAGCAATCGCAGAGATCGCGAAGAGCCTGTCAATCCCGCACTGTGGATGCAATCGCATTCAATTCGCGAATTTTTTCCTTTGCTTTTTGCTGCACCGAAATGTTTTCAGAGAGTGTTAACTCCTGTAATGATTGTAAAGCCTCCGACAATAATTCCTTCCGTTGTTTTGGAGTTGAAATTATTTTGTTGGCATCCGCGCGAACGAGGTTACAATTAATTTTTGCAAAATTTAGGTCGCTTGTAAGCTGAGCAACCTGCTCCTGTAAAACAGAATTTTTATTTGACGAAGTATTATAGGCCGATTGATTATAAGCGACAGATCCCCTTATCTTTTTTAATTCGTCCTGTGCTTTTTTGTTATCTTCTTTTAATCCATTAATCACGTCGAGTAAACCTGCATTTCGCATCTCTTCGTCTTTTAATTCTGCAGCTGCGTCACCCGAAAGTTTTGCGCTCGAAGCCTCCCTGGTAATGGGTGCCCTTGTTTCGGAGTAGGAGGCCATTTGCCTCTGAAGGTCAAAAATGCGTTGGTCCTTTTGATTAATATCAAACTGTAATTGTAATAGTTGTTTCTGTTCGTCGGGCAGTGCGAGTGCCTGTTTATTAACGGCTTCCCTGAAATTTTCCATCATTGCGCGGTTATTCAACGCCCTTTTGAAGGAATTAGTAACGCTATCGATCATCACCACATTTGCCCACGCATTTATTTTTGATGTTTCTTTTTCTATACTGTCGATAGATTTGCGAAATTCGGCTTCTTTTTCTTCAATGCTCCGGTTTATCGCTTCCTGCAGTGCCGAGTCTCCTGAATTGCTGATATTAAGCGCCGTTTCATCTAGAAGCTGTAGTTTACCAAATTCACTATGCAATAGCATGCTGCTGCCAAGCACCCGGTGTTCTTCTGTGGACGCGGGCCGGGCTACTGCGAGATCGACCGGTTCAAAAAATGTTTTGCCCCATAAAAAGCAAAGAACAAGTGTTGAAATCGCAAGCACAATAGCGGTAAAACGTACTCTCCTGTAATTTGACTCTAATTCCTGGTTTTCTTTAATGTCTTGTGGGTCCATTTTTCGTCAATTAAAACCTGTAAGCTACTCCAATTTGCGCACCTATGTATGTAATTGGAATTCTTTGAATAATCGTGCGGCCAGGCAGGTTTGGATTTGCAGATAAATCATCGGAACTGAGGTTTCTTTGAAATTTTAACTGCCTGTCACTCAACGAAAGGGTATTCACCATTTCCTTCCCATCAACCTTATAACTGGTGAGCGACCTGTCGCGAACAACGAATACAATGTGAGAAAATTGAATTTCAGTGAACAGTCTTATTCTTTCATTAAGCCGGTATTGACCTCCTATTCCACCCATAAAACCAACGGAGGGATTGCGTATTCCCCAATCATAAACCCTATCTACACGTGTAGTGGAATCGGTGTAAGTTCCCTGGTAACCGGTTTGAAATTTTCCTATTGTGGCTTCCTTCTGCAAACTATTTGGCCTAAAGGTTAACACGATCCCCACTTTGTTATAAATAAACCATTTGGGGCGCGATATTGCCTTAAACATAATATTGGGAGAGAGGGTAAGAAGTGTGGTTTTGTAACTTATGGTATAGCGCTCCTTATAGTTCGTTTCAACGCCCTGCGAGCCATTGAATTGAATGGAATAAAAGGAGGAATCACGCGTCTTGCTAATGGTACTTTGAAAATAATCAAAATCAATTCCTACGTTTATAAAATCATTTACAATGTAGGAGAGTCCGGCGCCTATCCTGAATCCCTGGCCAAGTCCTTTTGTAGGGGCTTTGTAGGTAGTGGTTTTGCTCGGTGTATTTTCAATCACCTGCATGCTGATCGAACTTACATCATCTGGGTAGAATTTAAAGGTTGAGCCTAGTGCAAGGGCATAGCCCGCATGTATGTTCACATAAAACCTGGATTCATTTTTTATTGCAAAGTGTAATCCTGTTGTATCCTTAAAATCGTTTTTCCACGATTTCTGCTGCGCAGATAAAAGACTTGGACACAACAGATATGCTAAAGTAGCCATTGAGAGATGCTTCATAAACAGAAATTAAATTATACGGGAACGATCGGATATAATTACGAAGCGAAGAATTTTTAAGATTGATTTGTTAAATTTCTTTTTCTGCTTATAATGTTGCGCACAAAAAAGCCGGTCAAACGACCGGCTTTATGTATCTGAGTAGAACGAATTAATTCTGTAGATGTGTAGTCGTAGTATCTTTTGTTGTTGGTGTTGTGGTATCACCAGGAACAGTGTCATATTTCAACTGGCTGTGTGGGGCTGTTGAGTGTACAGTTGTTCCCGCCATTGTCATAGTTAATACTCCGATACCTAAACCTGCTGCTAAAAGAATTCTTTTCATAATCTAAATTTTTAATTTTAATAAATATCTACCCAATAGGATAGCTTACCCTACTTTCAGGAATTTCCTGAAACTGTAACAAGCAATCTTTGGATTACCACAGGTTGGATAAACCTATATTAATAAGAATTGTGCCAAAATTGGATATCTTGAAATAAATTTTGTATCTGCCCCTGTAAAACAAGGATTTTACGCCTTGCATACACAAATTCATGCTATAAAATCCTATTTGTTAACTCTTCCGGTTTGGGTGGCATAGGTACTTTCAAATATTTTATCTGCATTTGCGGCCTCAAACCCTTCCCTTCGGTGGGTGCGTTTTATTTCGGCTAAGGGTAATTGTGAATACAGAGGTAAAATTCTTCTTTCTGCAAATTCAACGTAAGATCCTGGAATAATGTGCGTGTCCCCATCAGCAAATGCTGCTTCGGTCATTTGAGCTACCGTAGCACTTTGTAATAATCCACCATCCGGGCTTTCCTTTATTTTTCCCGATGAATTATTCAAAACATAATTTTTTTTCTCAAGAAAATCATTGAATGATTTAATGGTATTATAACCTTCCTTTAGATTATGAACACTGATAGTAAAATGATTTAAATAATAACGATTGTAAATGGTCCACGCCGCATACTCACTAACCGCCGCCAATGCCCGGTAATCTTTCCAGGATGGAAGCCTCCACAAACTGCTGTGAAGAAATTCGTCTACCTGAACCGTATTGTCAAGATCGAGGAGGTCAACGGGATCAGATTCCACTTCCGATGTATAACTCATTATCAGGTTCCTTGTTACTTCGGGAAGGTCCTGCACCCTTAATTCACTGATAAAAATTCGTGGATCTTTTTCGTTTGCCGGTAAGAACCAGTAGGCATCAAGTTTTTTTTCGGGAAAGGAATAATGATCCATTCTTTTATATCCATAGTGAAGGAATATTTTTTCGAGCGATTGTATGCCAAGATAATTTACCCCAATCGTACGGAATGCAATATGGTCGTTTTCTATTTCTGATGGATCATTAATAATTTTTTCGTTTACCATGTCGTGAAGGATGCCAGCAACATCGGGTACGCGTTGTTGGTAGCGTATCATTAACCCATTTAAAACGGAACCCAGAGTGGTATCAGATCGAGGCATTCACAATTATTTTACAAGCGGTAAAGATATCAATTCCAAAAGGGATTTGTTTAAGCCCTAATGTGCTAAATTTGGCTTTATCCTGAAATGTTTACCACACAAAAATTAATATGTATTTACGCAAGGTCACTTTCGCTATCGGTCTTTTGCTTATCGGCCACCTTATGAAGGCGCAAACGCTTTCGAATTTTAATGCACACGAAGCCTTCGCTCCGCAGTTTTATCCTTTTTATGGGGATGAATTCCGTACTGCCGACGGTCGCCCGGGTCCGAAATACTGGCAGAACAGGGCAGACTATCGCATCAACGCAACACTAAACGACGAAGATCAAAGCATCAGGGGGTCCGTATCCATCACCTATACCAATAATAGTCCGCAGGCGCTTTCATTTGTATGGTTGCAACTCGACCAGAATATTTACAACCTTAAATCAAGAGGAGTGAGCGCAACCGCCGTTGGCGGTGGCAGATGGGCCAACCGAAATGAATTCAACGGGGGATATACCATTAAAAGCGTAGATATTATCCAGAACGCTAAACAAACAAAAAGTCAGTTTGAAATATCCGATACGCGGATGAAAATCAATTTACCAAAAACGCTAAAGGCAAATGGAGGATTCGTTACCATTAAAATAATCTATTCATTCATTGTTCCTGAATATGGATCTGACCGTATGGGTAGGTTACAAACAAAAAACGGGTGGGTATATGAAATAGCCCAGTGGTATCCGCGAATGTGCGTATATGATAATGTGCAGGGCTGGAACACGCTTCCTTATCTTGGTCAGGGTGAATTTTACCTCGAGTATGGAAACATTTATTATAACCTTGATGTACCGGCAACACATATTGTAGTAGGGTCTGGTGAATTATTAAATCCCCAGGAAGTATTGACTGCCGAACAATTGCAAAGATGGAAACAGGCAAAAGCAAGCGATAAAACCGTAATGCTGCGCACACCTGATGAAGTAACCAACCCATTGAGCAGGCCGGAGAAAAGCAAAAGACTGGTGTGGAAATTCCGATGCACAAACACCAGGGATGTTGCTTGGGCAACTTCCACTGCTTTTGTGTGGGACGCGGCCCGGATGAATTTACCTGGCGGAAAAAAAGCACTCGCAATGTCTGCATATCCTGTTGAATCCGCAGCGGATACTGCGTGGAACCGTTCTACACAATATGTGAAAGGCGCCATTGAATTCTATTCGAAATATCTTTACGGTTATACATATCCGGTAGCAGTTAACGTTGCAGGAGTTGTGGGAGGGATGGAGTATCCCGGAATCGTTTTCTGTTCTGCAAAAGCAGCGAAAGGAAGGCTGTGGGGTGTAACGTCGCATGAGTTCGGTCACAACTGGTTCCCAATGATCGTTGGTTCAAATGAAAGAAAATATGCGTGGATGGATGAAGGTTTTAATACGTTCATCAATTCAATGGCAGAAAAAGATTTTAACGGCGGGGAATATAATAACAACAGGCCGATGGCACCAGCAACTTTAAGCAAAATGTTTTTTAACGACAATGCGGAAAGCATATTAAACATTCCTGATGTGGTGCAGCCCTATAATTTTGGAACGGTTATTTATTTCAAACCTGGTTTCGGGTTGAAATTATTGCGAGAAAACGTGCTCGACTCTGCTATGTTTGATAGTGCATTCAGTTACTATGTTCACCAGTGGGCATTCAAACATCCTACGCCGTACGATTTTTTTCATTGTATTGAAAATTATACAGGCGAAACATTAGACTGGTTCTGGAGAGGATGGTTCCTGGAAAACTGGAAAATTGACCAGGCAGTTACAGACGTAAAATACAATAATGACGATTCTGCTAATGGAGCGGTGATTACCATTAATAATATCGAAAAAATGCCCATGCCGGTGGTAGTTGAGGTGGTAGAAGCAGGAGGTAAGACCTCCCGAGTGAAACTGCCGGTAGAAATTTGGCAACACGGATCAACTTGGACGTTCAATTATAGCTCAAAGACAGCCATTCAACAGGTTACCATAGACCCCGATCAAACTTTGCCAGACATAAACCTGACAAACAACACCTGGAGAGCCCATTAAGTGTTATTTCACGCAAAGGCGCAAAAAGAATATCTGTTTCGCCCTTGCGTGCCACTTTTTAATCACACCATGTCATTAAAATGATTTCGAATACCTTTTTTAAACAAATGTTTGATTAAATCAAACATTTGTTTAATTTTGTGCCCTCATTCGAAGAATATGGTATATAGTGATAAACAATTACACATCATTGCGGCGGCAGAAACGCTTTTCTCCAATAAGGGTTACGACGGAACCTCCGTACGTGACATCGCCGATGGTGCAGGCGTAAATGTGGCTATGATTTCTTATTACTTCGGGTCCAAGGAGAAACTGATGCAGACCATCTTTGAGCAACGCACCGTAAACTTTCCCAATAAAGTGGAAGGATTATTGAAAGATGATTCTCTGACCC
>JBDTMM010000058.1:0-9520 GCA_039934275.1 Flavitalea sp.
AATCCTGAATATGGCATCGCGCTTTAAAGGTTTCCTGTTTTCGCGATCGTCGTAACCGAAGGCCCGGTAATAAATGATCTTACCATTTCTTGCGATAAGCGTGGCGGCTCCATTCATCTTTCCTTCATCGATATATGACTTCATCAAATGATCGATGAGTTGTAATTTTAGGGAAGAAAACTTTTCGCTTTCGGGTGATGCTTCAATAAGTTTTTGGGAGAAGGAGAAATTAAAAAACAGCAGGCTCAATGAAAAAAGCCAAATTGCTCTGCGCATATATCCAGGGGAATTTGAACAGAAAGATAGAGAATTAAAACCGTTATTTCCCTTCGAGCTCGTTCCGGAGATTTACATAATTCTGGTACTGGCGAAAAGCCTTTTTGATATATTCCTGTAATTCATAATCCGTTGAATCTTCAACAAACTGTAATGAGGGCCGGTAAGTTTCTATAAATGAATCGAGCTGGGGGCCGCGCAATTGTGTGAGCTTTATAATAATCACCCTATTGAAACGATGATCCACGTAAGCCTGTTCTTCTTCTAACACCAACCTGTTCTGGAAAGCAAGCATGCGCCTGTTTCTGCGGAACTTAAACATATTGATGAACTCGTCAAGATCGAGACCCGCCCCTCCATTAGGGCCAACTGAAAGCGAACTGCCGATACCAGGTTTGTGAAAATTAAATGCCTTTGCATATTCTTCGCGGTTTGCAATGGAATCGAGACGGTAATTTCTCGACATCACTTTAACTTCTTTTAAGTCTGTGCTGGTAACGTGGAGCGATATTTCGAAGTTTTGCTGATTAGGAATTGTTCTGATAGCGTATTTAGGAGTGGGTCGGTTGAGATATGAAAACCAAATGGAATCATTTGTATTTACGATGATGGAATAATGACCGAGAGAATCGGACACTGTTCCATTGCCGGAATTAGTAAGCACCGAAACGGCTTCAAGCGGACGATACTTTGTGATGTCGTACACGCTGCCAGAAATTCTCACCTGCGCCTGTACGATATGAAATGAGGTGAGGAGAATTATAAGTGCAACCGCTGGTTTCAAAAAAGCCTTTTTAATTACCGTGATATTAAGACAAGGTTGGTTACGGAGAGCCATGAAAAGATTTTTTAACGCTGCCTTTGCAGTTCCACTACCTGTTCGACGATCTTTGGATAATAAGCGTGCTCGAGCGCTTGGATCTTCGCCGCCAGTGACTCGGGTGTGTCCTCATCCGAAATGGAGCAGGCTTCCTGGAAAATAACATCGCCATTGTCGTATTGCTCATCAACATAATGAATGGTAATGCCACTTTTTTTGTCTCCTGCCCTTATCACCGCACGGTGAACGTTCATCCCATACATCCCTTTTCCGCCATAGTTTGGCAGTAAGGCGGGATGAATATTGATAATGGAGGAAGGATAGGCTCCAATAAGCACCTCGGGGATTTTCCATAAAAAACCTGCAAGCACAATGAAGTTTATCTTGTGCTTCTTTAACTCGGGTAAGTAACCGGTGCCCCGGAAAAACTGCTCTTTTTCTATAATTACAAACGGAATATTTTCTTTTTCGGCTATTGAAATAACCCCGGCACCGGGAACATTAACTACGATCAGTTGTATGCTGATGCTAGTATGATTCTTGAAGTATTGAATAATTTTTTCAGCATTTGAACCTGCCCCGGAGGCAAATATGGCGATTCGGGTCATGCCCAAAACTAAAGGAATTTGAATGTTTGTTGCTTGACAATTAAATGACAAATGATATTATTACATCATAAAATTTTTAACTGAATCGCGTGAAACCTAGTCCTGCATTGACTATAAATTTTTTTAAGCATGTTGATATATTGTTAAAATCCTGACTTATTTTTGCAGCCAATCGCAGGAGATTTTTCCACATAATTGAATCAGATTCAACGGATATGATTGAACATCGACCAGGTGCTAAGGCTAGTTTCCCGCTTATTCTTCTGATTTTGATATCTTTTGGAGCCAGCGTACAGGCACAGGATGGAGCCGCACTTTTCCAGGCGAATTGCGCATCGTGCCATGCTGTGAACAAGGATTTGACGGGTCCAATGCTTGCAGGAATAGAAACGAGGGGTAAATGGGCTGACCATAAAGAGCTGTACGCATGGATACACAATCCAACAAAGTACATGGCTACCGACCCCTATACTCAGGGGCTGAAAGCGTCCCACAACAACGTGATGATGACTGCCTTTCCGCAATTATCAGAAAAAGAGATCGACGCTATTATTACCCATATTAATAAGTTGGCATCGGCCATACCTGCGGCTACACCAGGTGGTGGCGCTGACGCATCAAAAGTTCAATACGACGATAGCGACAATTCCATTTTATACGGCATTCTTACCCTGATCCTTGGCGTTGTGGCGCTGATCATGCTCCAGGTTAACAGCAATCTTAAAAAACTTGCCGACGATAAGGACGGTCACCGTTCACAGGAACCCATTCCTTTTTACAGAAATAAGAGTTACATCACTCTCCTTACACTGATACTTTTTGTAATCGGTGGATTTTATGTGGTAAGGGGCGCTATCGGACTAGGAAGAAATAAAAATTATCAACCCGAACAACCCATATTTTATTCACACGCAGTGCACGCCGGCAAGAACCAGATCAGTTGCCTGTATTGCCATGGTGGTGCGTTTGAGGGTAAACATGCAAATATCCCTTCGGTGAATACCTGTATGAACTGTCACATGACGATCAACGAGTACACAGGTTCAAAGATTTTCAGGGAAGATGGAACAGAAGTGGATGGCACGGCTGAAATTCAAAAAATTTATCAGGCTTCAGGATGGGATCCTGCAACAAAAACCTACACCGGCGAAGCAAAACCCATTGAATGGGTGAAAATTCACAACCTTCCCGATCACGTTTACTTTAATCACTCCCAACACACTGTTGCGGGCCAGGTACAATGCCAGACCTGCCATGGCGAAATACAAAAAATGGATGAAGTTCACCAGTTCGCAGACCTTAGCATGGGCTGGTGCGTTAACTGCCACCGCGAAACGAAAGTGAATTTTGTTGATTCATCAGGAACCAAGGGTAACCAGTTTTACAGCATTTATGAAAAATTTCATGATGAAATAAAAAGCGGAAAAAGAGACAGTGTAACAGTTAGCGACATCGGCGGTATTGAATGCCAGAAATGTCACTATTAAAATTACTGCGAACACATTACTTCTTGATATGTTTTCTAACCTTTCGAGGCCCGGCTTAAAAAAAATATATGGCGAACAAAAAATACTGGCAAAGTTTTTCAGAGTTCAATGAAAGCGAACAGCATAAAAAGCTGACCGCTGATGAGTTCAGGGAAGAACTTCCTTCCGTTAATCCTGGTGCAGCTATGGACCTCGAAAGTTCATCACCTAGCAGAAGAGATTTTCTGAAATACCTTGGATTCAGTACTGCAGCCGCTGCAATCGCTGCAAGTTGCGAGACCCCTGTGAGAAAGGCGATTCCTTTTGTAAACAAGCCACAGGACATTGTTCCCGGCGTTTCTGATTACTACGCTACTACCTATCAAAGCGAGGGAGAATCAACTCCTATTCTTGCAAAAGTTCGCGACGGAAGGCCAATTAAAATTGAAGGAAATTCTTTATCTACTTATTCACGCAGCGGAACATCGGCAAAAGTGCAGGCTTCCGTTCTTGACCTGTATGATACTTCACGGCAGCGTTTTCCAACAGCAAGCGGAAATGCAGTATCGTGGGACCAGCTCGACAAACAGATTGGAACGGCATTGGCCGGTTCGGGTTCTATTGTATTACTCACCGGTTCCGTTACTTCTCCTACCACCAAACTTATTATAAAAGAGTTTACCGCTAAATATCCGTCTGCCAAACAGGTTCAGTATGATGCCATATCATACGCGGGAATTTTGCTTGCGAACGAAGCGGCTTATGGTAAAAGGGCGATCCCCACTTATAAATTTGAAAATGCAAAAGTGATAGTTAGCCTTGGTGCCGACTTTCTCGGAACCTGGCTCGATGCCGCTGTCTATCAGAGAAGTTATGCATCGCGGAGAAAGCTGAGCAAGAATTTCAGCGAATTAAGCAAACACTATCATTTCGAAAGCATGATGAGCATGACAGGTGCCAGTGCCGACGAACGCTTTACTCACAAACCTTCGGAAACGGCTGCCGTTGCTGTAGCACTACTTGCGGCTGTAAATGGTACGGGTGTTACAGGCATAGCCAATCCAAGGCTCGCCTCTGCATTAGAAAAAGCAGCAAAGGATCTCAAGAATGCAAACGGATCGGCACTTGTTGTAAGCGGAAGCAATAACAGCAATGTACAAACGGTGGTCAATGCCATAAATGAAGCCATTGGTGCAAATGGAAAAACCATTGACTGGAGTTCAACTTTACAAACAAAACAAGGCGTTGACGGAGATTTTGCTTCGCTGATCGCTGATATGGAAGCGGGACGCGTAAATACTATCATCATTAACGACGTTAACCCTGCATATAATTATTTTGATTCGAAAAAATTCACTGACGCTTTAAAGAAAGTAAGCAATACCATCGCAGTTTCTTACAAGCAGGATGAAACCGCAGAATTGTGCAAGTTCATTGCTCCTGTTCATCACTTCCTCGAAAGCTGGGGTGATGCAGAGCCGCATACCGGCTACATCAGCTTAATGCAGCCAACCATTTCTCCCTTGTTTTCTACAAGGCAATTCCAGGAATCATTGTTGAAATGGTCTGGAGCAACTACATCATACGAAACCTATTTCAGAAACTACTGGACCACTACATCAGGTGGTGCCGATGGATATGATAAAGCATTACAGGAAGGCGTTATTGAACCGGCAAATGCGGGTATCGGCGTGGCAACATATAACGGGGGTACCGTTGCTGCCGCAACAAGCGCATTAAGCGCCGCACCAAAATCCGGTGCATTAGAACTGGTGTTGTACGAAAATGTAGCATTAGGTGATGGCCGTCAGGCAAACAATCCATGGTTGCAGGAACTACCCGATCCCATCACAAAAGCGGTATGGGATAATTATCTAATCGTTTCTCCAAAATTCGGTCGCGAAGTATTGGGTGTTGACCTTAGTAGACAGCGCGACGCGGATGAATACGAAGTTCATCCGGAAAAACCAGTGCTAAGCGTAAAAGTTGGTGGTAAAGAAATTCTTCTTCCTGCAGTGATAATTCCAGGGATGAATGACGACACCGTCGCTATTGCATTGGGTTATGGACGAAGAAGCGCAAGCAATAATGATGAAGACACGGCAAAGAAGATCGGGCGCGCAGTAGTTGGTGTGGGAGCAAATGCATACGTTTTCACTTCTTACAATGGAACAACGGTTGACCGTTTTGCACTTTCAGTGACCGTTTCAAAAACAGATGGCGTTTATCAGGTTGCCCGCAACCAAACTCATAATTCATACGAAGGGAGACAAAATGTTGTTCAGGAACTGACCTTTGATATACAATAAATCCCAATACAGTTCTGGATGATAGAGCAAAGGAACTTGCACCATGGGGCGGTATTGATGGTTTCGTAGCAGGAGGCACTTCCTACCCTATGTACGACAGACCCGGGGCTAAATGGGGAATGTCAATTGACCTTAATGCGTGTTTTGGATGTGGTGCCTGCGTAATAGCCTGTAATGCCGAAAATAATGTTGCGGTAGTTGGTAAAAATGAAGTGCTTCGGTTCCATGATATGCACTGGTTAAGGATCGACAGGTATTTCAGTGGAAATATCAACGAACCGGATTCTATCCAAACCGTTTTTCAGCCGATGCTTTGCCAGCATTGCGAAAATGCTCCGTGCGAAAACGTTTGCCCGGTTGCGGCAACAAGCCACAGCAGCGAGGGAATTAATCAAATGATTTATAATCGTTGTATCGGTACAAGGTATTGTGCCAACAACTGTCCGTATAAAGTGCGTCGCTTTAACTGGGAAGATTATTTAGGAGCCGATAGCTTTGACGACAATCTTCCAAAAAGTGGCGTTGGTACCGTGAATGATGCAGTGTTCATGATGAACGATGATCTTACAAGAATGGTCCTTAACCCGGATGTTACTGTTCGTAGCCGCGGAGTTATGGAAAAATGTTCTTTCTGTATCCAGCGTCAGCAGGAAGGTAAGCTCAAGGCCAAAAAAGAAAATCGTCCGCTTGCTGAAGGCGACAACAGCGTTGCCTGCGCTCAGGCTTGTCCTGCAGAGGCCATTGTTTTTGGCAATGTGCACAACACCAGCAGCATGATCAACAAGGTTCGGTCAGAATCATACAACAGGTTATTCTATGTTCTTGAGCAGGTGCATACCTTACCGAATGTGAGTTATCTCGCCAAAGTAAGAAATGCGTCGTGGGCGGGGGATGCAAAGGAAGAAGTTGAAGAGAAACCTGTAGCTGAAGTACATTAATGGATTTGGATAATAAGCTTCGAACAAATTTATATTATGGCATTATTGAAATATGAATCGCAGGTAAGGCCTCCACTGGTAAACGGAACAAAAGATTACCACCAGGTCACTGAAGATATCATTCGACCGATAGAGGTGAATCCAAGCAAGCTTTGGTGGATCGGGTTCCTGATTTCAGTAGGGTTGCTGATTTTCGGTATTTTTTCCGTTGGCGAAGAATTTGTGTATGGAACCGGACAGTGGAACCTGAATAAAACCATCGGATGGGGTTGGGACATTACTAATTTCGTGTGGTGGGTGGGTATTGGTCATGCAGGTACGCTGATCTCCGCGATCTTATTATTATTCAGACAGGGATGGAGAACAGGTGTGAACCGCGCCGCAGAAGCAATGACCATATTTGCCGTAATGTGTGCGGGACAATTTCCTATCTGGCACATGGGCAGGGTTTGGATGGCCTTCTTTGTACTTCCTTATCCAAATACGCGCGGCCCGGTATGGGTGAATTTCAACTCTCCACTTCTTTGGGACGTATTCGCGATATCAACATACTTCACCGTATCATTATTATTCTGGTATACGGGTCTGCTTCCGGATTTGGCTACTGTTCGTGACAGGGCAAAGCTGAAGTGGAGGAAGAAGTTTTATGGTATTGTTTCGTTCGGATGGACAGGCTCTACAAAACACTGGCAGCGTCACGAAAGTTTATCATTGGTACTTGCCGGATTAAGTACACCACTAGTACTTTCTGTACACACAGTGGTATCGTTCGACTTCGCAACATCTGTGATTCCTGGCTGGCACACAACCATCTTCCCTCCTTACTTCGTTGCGGGTGCGATATTTTCAGGATTTGCAATGGTGCAAACACTGCTTTTGGTAACGAGAAAAGTATTAAATCTTCAGGAATACATCACACTTGAACACATCGAAGTGATGAATAAAGTAATTGTATTAACGGGCTCCATTGTTGGTATAGCATACCTCACTGAATTGTTTGTGGCGTGGTACAGTCAGAATCCATACGAAGGATGGGCCTTTATGCAAAACCGTGCAAATCCTTTCAGCCCATATGGCTGGGCGTATTTGCTAATGATGAGTTGTAACGTTCTTTCGCCACAGATTTTCTGGTTTAGAAAAATGAGAAGAAATCTTACTGTTACTTTCTTTATGTCTGTGATCGTAAATATTGGGATGTGGTTCGAGCGGTTCGTGATCATTGTTACATCCATTTACAGGGATTACCTGCCGAGCAGCTGGAGTACTTATTACACTCCAACGATTTGGGAAATTGGATTTTACCTTGGTACGTTTGGTTTGTTCTTTACGTGTTACTTCCTGTTCTCCAAATTCTTCCCTGTAATTGCGCTTGCGGAAATCAAGCACATTCTTAAAAAATCCGGGGCGAATTATAAGGCGAATATGGGTGGAATGGAAAAGGAAAGTCCGGATGAAGTGTATCATGAAGCTCACGCGGCGCATCATTAATGAACTCTAATTTTGAATTTTCAATTCAGTTGAAATGGCTATAAAAAAATTCGTTGTTGGTTGTTTTGAGGAAGAGGGCGCTCTGTTTGAGGCGGTGAAGCGTGTTCGTAAATCGGGGTACCGTATTCACGACGTGTATACACCCTTCCCAATTCATGGCCTTGACAAGGAAATAGGTTTAAGGGACACCAGCATTCATACCGCTGGGTTTATTTATGGTATTACAGGAACTACCACTGCACTTAGTGGTATTTCATGGGTGTTCATGGCAGACTGGCCCCTTAATCTTGGCGGTAAGCCGCACTTTGCGCTTCCCGCGTGGATACCGATCATGTTCGAATTGACGGTTCTCTTTTCAGCAGTAGGCATGGTGCTTACATTTTGTTACTTGTGCCAGCTGGCACCTTTCGTAAGAAAACACCATTTTCACCTGAGGTCAACGGACGATAAATTCGTAATGGTGATAGACGTTTCCGCAAAAAATAATGAATCGGAGGTGAGCGGCTTTATGAACAGCCTTGGCGCAACGGAAATAAATGTGCAGGAGGCAGAAACCGGATGGTGGCTCGGAACCTACGACAAACAGCAAAAGTTGATCGCAGCAGATAACCTGGCCCACTAAAATTGATATTCCGCGCAGCGTAATCTGCAAGGGAAATAAAAATTGAACAACAAGCGGATGAAAAAATTATCGATCATAATTGTAGCTGTAGTGGCAATAACGGTCTGGGGCTGCTCAGACATACAAAGAAAACCCTCCAGGGTATATATGCCGGATATGGCGTACAGCAGGGCGTATGAAACCTATGCCTCCACAGCCAACCTGGATTCACAGGGAATTCATTATGACAAACTCCCCGTTCCCGGAACAATCAAAAGAGGAGAATTTTTTCCTTTCCCGCTTGCAAAAGACAAAGACGGCGACACCACGAATTATATTCTTGCAAAACAAATTGCCAACCCTTTATCTAAGCTGAACCCGGTTAAGCTGAAGGAAGCGGAAAGACTCTACTTAGTTAATTGCGGTATCTGTCATGGTATGAAACTCGATGGTAACGGTCCTTTGTATAATGGGGGAAGCGGTCCTTATGCGGCGGCTCCAAGAAATCTGGTGAGTGATTATGTGGTTAATATGCCCGATGGACAAATATTTTATTCTGTAACCTATGGAAAAGGTCAAATGGGTCCTTATGGTCCGCAACTGAGCACCACACAGCGGTGGATGGTTATTGATTATATCAGGTCGAAACAGACGCCGGCAGGCGTTGCGGATTCGACAGCAGCAAAAACAGCAAAGGATTCAACGGCTACTGCCAAAAAATAAATAAAGTAAAAAACAGAGCATGGCAAGTAAAGAATATTTTGAGGTTCCGAAGCGCTACAAAAACTGGTCGTACGGTTTGATGGGAATAGGGGTTTTAGCGCTGATTGTCGGATTCCTGATGTATGGTACCGGCGACGACGAACTACGAACACGTTTCTGGGGTGCGCTATTGCAAAACAGCATTTACTTTTTGCTGATCATCAATGCATGTATGTTCTTTATTTGCGCGAGTACGCTAGCACATTCCGGCTGGCATGTAGCCTTCCAGCGTATTCCCGAAGCAATATCCGC
>JBDTMM010000059.1:0-9509 GCA_039934275.1 Flavitalea sp.
GGATGCTGGTGGTGGTACGAGAAATAAATAATTTGTACTGATCAGTTTGAGTTGATCCGTCAGTTCCCCTTTTGGAGAATACCATTTTGTTTGATACACTACGGGACTTCCTGAATCGTGGTACACTGCTGTTTTTAAAACCGAGCTTTGATCGCCCTGTCGAAGGATCACATTACGAACTACTTTTTTATCACCGCCAAGAGAAGTAGCGAAAGAAATATTTGCTGAAGACATGCTGTCGCTTTTAAACAACTGCCTGTCGGCATCCACTTCAATGTATTCTTTTTTAAACGGAAGTACAAGCGAAATGGCCGGATCACTGCTGCTGATCCACTGTTGTTCATCCATTGGAAAGCGTATGGTTGCAGCTTTTCCCTTAATACTCCAAACCAGTTGATATTCGTATGCAAGCCAGTCAGACTTTTGCATGCCAAGGCGTGGATAAGATATTTCTTTAAAACTTTTTCCATCTTTAAGATCTGCTGCGCTGAATATCAGCTGATCGGTAACATCATATTGTGTGCTGTCGTATTTCTTTCTGAAATTAACGGTCACAAAATTCACGAGATCATCGAATGCATCTACGTATTCTCCATCTATCTGGAAGGTAATTCCACGACGCTGAAAAGAAGGATCGTTCATATTAACAATGCGAAAATATTTTTCATCGGTGCCGTTATTTGCGTACATGCCACCTAGGTTTCCGGATGTGTGCAGTGGCACTTTAATGGTGGTTGACTTACTCAGATTGAGATAAAAACTATTCGAACGGATGTCTTTTACATTTTTGAGTACGTATTGATTATCGGTAACATATTGCGGGTTCAGGTTTTGTTCTTTCTTTGGGGAGAACCAGCCCAGGATTGGCAGTGAGCCATTGATAGTGGCGATGCCTTCGGCGATATCATTAATGACACCCCCGGTACCGGTTTTTTCCTGTCTACCCCGTGGATCAAAACCCAACATCGGATCTACACGTTCGGGTGTTTTTGCCCATCCTGTTTTTGTGTCAAACATGATTTCAGTAAGCTTGTTGGTGACCAGATTCAGCACGGCTTCCATGTCACTTGTTTTTATTCCCAGTCCAACAGATCTGTCAAAAACATCCACTTTTAAAACCCCTTTTTGTTGGAGCTGATCCACGATGTTCCTGATCTGCGTTTTATTATAACCGCTTTGTACATCTATCATTTCACTAAAGTGTTCATATAACGTTGTCATGTCAGCAGTAACAACGGCATTATAACCTTTCACTGCGGCTTCGTAATAACCATGCAATGAAACCGAAACGTCCGAAGTTGGACCTGTAAACGAATTCCATAATAATGTTGCGCCCTGCTGGTTCAGCAAAGCCGCAACTGCGGCTTTGGAACCAGGCGTTAGTGGTGCATATCCAGAAGTAATGACTGATCTTGTGAATGCATCCTTTCCTTCTTTATTGGAAAGAATTCCGGAAACGATTTCAAAACTTGGCGGCACGTTATCCCCTTCACTGGCCTTTGGTTGCATTAAAGGAACGGGCCCCGCTATTCTTGCACCCGGGCTGATGATTTGCAATTGTTTGGTGATTTCCTTCAATAGATCTGCCGGTAATGAAAATTCAATAAGGGCATGAAATAAACCGCCATTTCCTTCAGCCTTTTCACCAATATATTTAATACATAAAAATTCAAGTGTGCCGTCTTCTTTTGCAGACAAGCGCGGGTATTGCGGCAGGTAATAATAATCTTTAGGGTTTTCCCTGTCCTGCAAAAGTGTTACGCCGTTTATGAATAGTGCGCCTTCATCATATTTAACTATGGCACTGGCATTTGTGCAAAGTAGTAAAGCGGGTAGCGCAAATAACAACCATTTCATTTTATTTGTTTTTAGTGGTGATGTCAATAATATCGCTCCAGGAGGTATGCTCCGACCAGTCGGAAATAATAGAATCACCTTCGGTAGTGATCTCGATGGTGCGGTATTTGTAGGGTTTGTCAAAACGGACCGCATAGGGAAACCTGATGCTCCTTACATACCTGTCCGGCTGGTCCTGCCGGAACAGGCTGGTGTTATATATCTCGGTGCCATTGACGCTGGTCGCTGAAATTTCGATTTTCTTGGCATACAGATCGGGTCTGAGGTTGTTGTTGAAATCATAACAGTATACATCAAACAGAGGATATGATGGGGGAAGTTTTTCATTGATGTCAATTTTTTGTACAACATCTGGCCACCGGTCTGTATCAATTTCAATCGGGACGGCATTGGCTTTTACTATAACATTTTTCAGTAACGAATCTTTTGTATTTATTAAGGAAGAATCGAAATAATCGAGCACTTCGTGGTTAACTTTATTATTGAGCGTGGCGGAAAATGAAGAAATATTTGCGGCAGAAAGATTTGTTGAAAAAGCGTAGGCAACGCTTAACAGTGCCTGTTTATTTTTCAATGCGACCTCGATGAGCTGTGCATCATAATCACTTAGCCTTATGGTGAATGTTCTTTCTGTCCAATAACTGTTTGTGAGTGTATTCTGTTCCGTGCCCTCACTATATCCTTCGGTAAATAATTTCAACGACACATCTTCATTTTGAACAGGCTTATACACGAGCACTGATTTAAAACTGGTGATGGGTAAAGGTTTCAATACTGCAAACCTTGAGTAACGCTGCAGTTCATTTTTTATAGCGTACAGTTTTTTCTCTGCTTCCGGATCGATCGTCATCTTAAACTGCAGGATATTTTTGTACTGAATATGGCCTGCCAGGCCGGTTACTGCGGTGCCTGTGTAGCGCATTTGAAGCAGTGAAAATGTAGGCTGACCATTATCCCCTACCTGCATGGTATAATCAAAGGGTTCGTAATAATACAATCCGGATATTGTGGCATCCCTGTAAACTCTGCACCCCTCTATTAATTTATTGCCAAAGGCAAGTGGCTGTGATTTGGCCCTGGACATAGTGGTAGATAATAGTGTGAGCATGATCATGTGTATATATGATATTTTCATTGGTGGTTACTTATTCAGTGGCGGAAAACAGCTCTCTTAATTTTGTTTTGCCCAGAAGTATTTCATTTTCGGTGGCGGAAATCCATTTGCCCATTTCTCTGAACTCCCCATCATCTGTTGCCATCGTAATCTTGTATTCATAAGAAAGACTTCCACCTGTTGGAATGAAAAGCGGACCCGCTGTAAAATCCTTATCGTTAGCTTTTGTAATTTTCAATATGCTTCCTGATTCTTTTATGTTCTCTGCTTTGGGATCGAGTTGAATGGACCGGATGTTTACCAGGAAGTAGCTGGCATGCAGCGAATCAAACACAACGGGCGGGATGGTGAACCTTACCATTTGCGACCGGTTGGACGATACGCCTCCGGTGATGGCGTCAATAACTTTTTCGTCACACGATTTGCAATCTTCAATTGCATAGTCGATCCACATCAAAACAGATTCCTGCTTATCGAGCCATGTTGGAACGAGCGAAGGATCACAGGACACCTGTGCCTGTGAGGGGACCGTAGCCTCATCAAGCGACCAGGAATAAATAATTGGAGAGCGGTCCGCCTGTGACAGTTTTAAAATGTTCAGGTGCTTAAGGTGTAACGGATATGGCGTTGCATTCTGCCATCTTTTTGTACGCCATGTTGCAGGGTCAAGGATGATCTTGCCGAGCGTTCTTCCATCTGCAAGGTTAATGGTAACTGGTATTTGCTGGTCTATTATAGTTTCAGAAGAGGGCTTTAGAATAACTGAGGCGCCTAGCCCTTCGCGAGAGGTAAGTGCGGTTTGAATAAATTCTTTTGTTGGTGCATCTGTTTGCCAATCAACACGAATGTCATTTGACAAGTCAGTGCTGCTCTGTACTGAAATATTATTTTGCGGGATATTATATTGTGAAGTAAGATAACTCTGGAATGAAAAGGCAGGGTTCTCGCGAAGCGGCATGATGCGTAATTCTTTTGCGGAGGGGATGCTTGCCTTTAATAATGTTTTTATGAAACTTATTTCTCTTGTGCTGATACCGGATGTAAGTTTTGCAGACATATGCACCGGCGCATCTGAACTGTCTGTACTGCTTCCGTATAAAATGCTCAGGTTATATCCTTTTTCCGGGCTGCTCCGGTTTTCATATCTAAGGTGATAATCTGCTGGAAGAAAATAATATACGCCTGATGCAGGGTTTTTATCGGGAAAAATATTCATGTTGATATTAGAGATATCCTGAGGCTTTTCTATATCGATATCTGATTTAAGGTCTCCCCATAAATAGATGGGTTTATTGTCTGCTCCCTTTGCTGAATAGTCCACTGCTGGTGCCGGATTGCGTGATTGGAACACTGCATATTCTTTAATCGATAACTTTTGGGTCATCAGTACTGTGTTAACTGCGGCATTTTTACGAAATATATAGGTATAAGCAGTGGCCCCACGGTTATCGCTAAATTGGTTTTGTTCTACTACCGTTAACTGGTCTCCGGTGTGAGAAATACTGATGTGTGTTTTCTTAAAACTGAAATTGTATTCCGATCTGAAAGAATTGTTGCCGAGGTCTGATAATGCAACTTTCCCCCAATCGCAGTCTGTGGGTGAGCATTTGCCAAATACCTGTACCTGCTGGTTATTGGAAATGATGAGTTTTGTTATTCCAGTCGTATTTGCATCGCCGTTAGCCCATGTGCCACTAATATCGTCTGATAAAATTCCAAAAGGCATCTTAAAAAATAAATGCATTCTTTGAGGGCCAGTGGCCATTCTTACAGAGCCAGCAGAGCGATAATTGGTGGCTTTGATCTCGGTGGCGTGAGTATTTACTTTTGCCTCAACTTTTGGAGTATAATACAATCTTGACGCGTCGAAAATGATCTGTTTTGCGGGCACACCATCCTTCACTTCATTTTCATGCAGGGTGCCAGCGCTGCCAATGGGTTGAGGCTTTATGTTGATGACCACATTTTGCGGATCGAGGTCTATTTTCCATTGTTTATTCAGGGAATAATTTACTACCTGTCCAGGTTTGTTGTTGTCTTTTGTGATTTCAACTTTCAGGAAGGGTGATTCCAGGGATAAGCCTTTTGTGAGATCCGGCTTTAATGTAAGAGAACATATAATAGGTGTGGAAGTGGTGGCAAGTTGCGTTTCACTTTTGACGATCTCTTCCTGCTTTTGTTTTTGTGCGTTTGACGCCTGCACTTTTAAAAATGCATTTTCGAAGCCGGTATAATAGATCTTCAATTGCAGGTCGTGTTCACCATCATTTAAAACGATCACACTATCTATGGAACCTTTTATCTTCCCGCCCCCTAATAATGCGCCGATGCCAGATTCCAGCACAGAACCCACGTCATCAATTTTATTTAATTTTTTATTGAGAAGCCCACTGATGTTCTGCGCGAATGAAAGTGATGATGCCAGTAAAAGCAGTATTGGAAAGGTGAGGTATCGTAGCATAAAACCTGATTTTGAATTGCGTGATCAGGTTGTTAGTCGCGAAGTGAAAAGGGTAGGGAAACAATAAAGCGAATATTTTTTTACCGATATTTTCGGGAATTCCTGAAACGGAAAAAACGATAGGCAAGAAATAAAATGATGGACGTTACAACATAGATCCAGACCATTTTCTGATTCAAAAAATAGCTATTGCCAGCCAAACCGCTTATTGGGGCTGCATTTCCAAGGACAATTGTACTGGCCCAATAATAAGGTAGGGAATACATGCCATCAGTGTCATCGAGTAAGGCAATCTTGGCTTTCTGAAGTGCTTCATCTTTTGTATATCCCAGTTGGATATAGGTATAAAACTTTTCAGTGAGCAGGAAGGTAGCCTGGTTGTCCACTTCCCACAAGGTGGTAACGGTGCTGGGAATGCCCGCGGCGGCGAAGCCCCTGGCAATGCTGTAAATGCCTGCACCCCGTATATTCTTTCCGATGGTGGTTTTACAGGCCGACAGTACGATCATTTCGGTGCGCAGATTTTCCTGCATTTGTATTTGCGGAAGCAGCAAGGCAGAATCACTTAAATATAGAACCGGATATTTTCCAATACTATCTGCTTCGGCGTGGGAATACACCTGCACTATCCGGTAGTTGGCAAATTTTTGGAGGAATGCATTTTTAGATGCATCCGCACCAGTGATCATGGAATGGTTTGCAAATGTTTTTTTGATCTTTTCCAATGAATTATCCGCGCCGAACAAAGTTTGTTGCTGTAGATAGGGTTGATAATTTACAGGGGCGATTCCGAGGAAATCCTTCAGCAGTTTTTGAGAATTATTTTCTTTGGTGGCCAACCCCGCGGTATAACTATAGCTGAATGAATATTTCCTGATGAGAAATGCATTTCGTGCAAGTGTGTCATATATCAGGGCTTCAAATGGAATGATTTGTTCATCAGATGAGATGATGATTCTTTCTGTAGAGATATTCAGTGGCTCGATCAATTGTTTGTACAACGCAAATGAGGCGCGACTGAACAATGAATATTGCTGGTTCAATAAGCCAGGAGCAGCGCAAAGAGAAATTATAGTATTCACATTTGGATCATATTCTTTTCTTGGAACTATTTTTAATGACATTGTACCCGGCGAAACAACCAGAATATACAACAGCGAATCTCCCGTGAAAAATTCAAGTAGTGTTTGCTGATTGCGGGAAAGGGATTCTTTGAGTGTTTTTAATGGAGTGATGGTGTTGTCGTATTTATAGCGATAGTAAAGGGGATATTTTATCTCGAGGTTCTTTATGAATTGCTCCAGATTGTTTTGTGCTATCAATAACTCCTGCTTCAGATCTGAATAGCCTGGCGAATTATTATTTAATTGTGATAAACGCTCATTAAAAGAATACAGTTTTATTCTTAGTGACTGCTCAGTTGTTCGGTCAGTTGCAGAAATAAATATTTTAGCATCAAGCTCATTTAGCTGGTCGCTTAATAATACGGCGCGGCTTTTTTCGAAAAAATAATAGGATTTTTCAATTTCTCCTATATAATAACAAGTGCGGATTGCTTTCTCATATACCTGCCTGCTTTTCTCTCGCCAGTAGAATTTTGATAATTCTCCTTGTTGTTTCCATCGCATGAGGTCGATACTCTGATCGGCCGCTTCATATGTTTTTAGGGCAATTTCTAAATGGGAAGTGTCATTGTCGGAATGAAAAAGATCCAGTAGCGTTTCAGCTTTGTTACTCAGTAGTGTAATAATAAAGTAATCGTTGGCAATCAATTTTAAATCATTTGCAGACGGATTGGCGCTGATCGCAGTATCATTAAAATGTATTGGAAGACTATTTAAGCCCTTTTGGAAAAAAGTAAGCGCCTGAAGGTATTTGTGTTGTTTGCCGTAAACATTTCCAATATTATTGTACAAGCCTGCGAGCTGATACTCATCATGAGCTTTAACTGCATAGGGAATGCTTTTATTTAAACAATCTATGGCGAGCTTTGGATTGTTTAGTTCACTGTCGTAAAAATATCCAAGGTTCATCAGATCGCGAGAACACTGTCCATAATTACCAATAGTTTTATTTAACAAAAAGGCTTTTTGATAATAATTAATAGCAGGCCCTTTATCTTTATTCAACTCAGATAATCGTGCATAGATGGAATAAGCTGTGGCCAGGTATTCCGGCATTCCCGCTCTTAATAGAACATTAAGTGAACGATTAATATTTAATTTTGCTTCATCCAGTCGCGATAACTCCAACTGAGATTGAGCCTTTTGAGAAAGCAATATTGCTTCGATGAGGGAATCATCATTGTTTTTTGCCCGAAGGATTCCCTGATCGGCTACATCAATCGCCTTTTGATAATCGCCAGATGTATAATAAGTAAAGGCCTTCTGTTCAAAGGCCATGAATACTATTTTTTTCTTTGAGGGATAATTTAATCCGATGCTGATGCAACTGTCAAAACACGCATGAGATTCCGGGAACAGGTACAACAGGCTGTAATTTAAGCCAAGGTTGTAGTAACTGTTTACAAGGTAGGATCGTTCTGCACCAGTTTTGTTTGAAGAATTAATAGCAATGGCATCTTTGGTATAACCAATGCTTTTTTCAAAATCGCCTGTCTGCCTGTAGAGGTCACCCAGCCTGTTTATCGCGCGGGCATAAATACTGTCGGTAACCGGAATACAACTTTTAATTTTATTATTCAGTTCGCTAAGTTGGTTAATTTTAGCAGCGCTGGTTTTAGTGCTTTCGTTTATTTCATCAATCTGCCTTATAAATTCTCTGGATGTAGCGCATTGTGCGGTAGTATATTTGGCCGATAATATCATTAGCAGCAGCCACAAATATTGCGCTATCCTTTGTATCATATTACTTAAGGAATTGCATATTGTCCACCGCTGATCAAATGATTGTTTTTTAAACTTCCCGAAATCCTGATTATTCCCGGGTCGAAGGCATTGAAGACAATTGTTTTATTAATTCCTGCGACAAATATTTGCTTTTTCAATTTTGCTCCGATTTTACCCGAAGCGATAGCTGTCGCAAAGGAAGATCCGCTAATGTATTTCGGAGTGGATAATAAAAAGGGCAATTTAAATTTCATTGAGTTGGGAGTAACGCTATCCGCTTTTATCCCAAGATCAACATAATTGTCGGCATGATTTTGAGTTGGACTCACCATATTTCCGTCCGTAGTTGTAGTGGTGATCACGTTATTTTGTCGTGCGCTTAAACAGGCAGGATAGAAATTATGAACGTTTAAATTTCTTAATTGTTCAGGGGCGATCATTGAACCATTATGCGTTTGACTATAAAGTGAAGATGCATATTGATCATCCTGCTGAATTTTATTTCCTGCCGCGGTTACAAATAATATTCCTTTTCGCGGAAGAACCTTGGTAATCACGCTGTCGAGATAAGGAACGGGGTTATCCTCATAATTATAAAAACCCCAGCTGGCATTGATGATCTGCGCTCCTTTGTCCATGGCGTAATAGATGGCACAGAGGCTTCCGAACAAGTCGCCATAACCATGACTGTCGTGCGTTTTTAAACTCATGATCTCCACCGTATGGTCAGGAGAATTTTTAAATTGGTTAATAATATACTGGCTAACAATCGTGCCGTGAATAGATAAATTATTGTCGCTGATGTTTGCGGTATTGTCAACAAAGTTCCATCCGGTAATATCATCCTTATAGCAGTTGCCATCCCTGTCTGCGCCATCTCCTGCATCGGCCTTATTTCTCCATAAATATTTCGACGATACAAATCGCGTGGTATCAATACCGGTATCGAGCACGGCTATGCGAACTGTGTCTTTATTGATGCCACCGACGGAAGTATCTTTTGCATTGAAATTGCCGAGCAACTCGCGAAAATTCGGGAGTGTGTCGTGAGGAAATTCGCTCATAAAATTTAATGAATAGCGGGCAAGAGAATCTTCTCCCACACCTTTGGAACCGCCTCTTCCCGAACCTGCTCTAACCCCGTCGCCACTGATTACGGTATGAATTCCGTCTGCTTCCCACAACTCAATAGGAGAACCGCATGCAGTGCATCTTCTCATCTTGATGG
>JBDTMM010000060.1:0-9491 GCA_039934275.1 Flavitalea sp.
AGAATACTGGTAACCGCCGCACTACCCTACGCAAACGGGCCCCTCCACATCGGGCACCTCGCGGGCTGTTACCTGCCCGCAGACATCTATACCCGTTACCAGCGCGCCCGCAAACGCGACATCAAGTTCGTTGGCGGAAGCGATGAACATGGCGTTCCCATCACCATCCGCGCCATGAAAGAAGACATAACCCCGCAGGAAGTGGTGGACAAATACCACGCGATCATTAAAGAATCCCTGGCCAACATGGGCATTTCTTTCGACATCTATTCACGCACATCGAACCCTATTCACCACCATACCGCTTCAGATTTTTTTAAAAAATTGTACGACCAGGGTCTTTTTGATGAAAAAGAAACAGAACAGTTTTACGATGAAAAGGCAAAACTTTTTCTTGCCGACCGTTACATCACCGGAATCTGCCCCATTTGCGGCAATCCAAATGCGTATGGCGATCAGTGCGAACGCTGCGGCTCATCATTAAGTCCGGAACAGCTCATCGATCCGAAATCCACTTTAAGCGACGCAGTTCCTGTTAAGAAAAAAACCACACATTGGTATTTCCCTCTCCAGAATTACGAACCCTGGCTAAAACAATGGATACTCGCGGACCACAAAGAATGGAAAAATAATGTGTACGGACAGTGTAAAAGCTGGCTGGATAATGGCCTTCAGCCCCGCGCCATGACGCGCGACAGCACCTGGGGCATCAAGGTTCCACTACCCAATGCCGAGGGAAAAGTATTGTATGTATGGTTCGATGCACCTATAGGGTATATTTCTGCAACAAAGGAATTGCTGCCGGACAATTGGCAGGACTATTGGTGCAAAGAAGACACCAAACTGGTACACTTTATCGGCAAGGACAATATCGTTTTTCATTGCATCATCTTCCCCGCAATGCTTAAGGCACACGGTGGATTCGTTGTGCCCGATAATGTTCCAGCAAATGAATTTTTAAATATCGAGGGCGACAAAGTTTCTACTAGCCGCAATTGGGCGGTATGGGTGCATGAATATTTAAAAGATTTTCCCGATCAGCAGGACGTATTGCGTTATGTGCTTTGCAGCAATGCACCGGAAACAAAAGACAATGACTTTACCTGGAAAGATTTCCAGGACAGGAACAACAATGAACTCGTTGCTATATTCGGCAATTTCATTAATAGAGCAATGGTGCTCATGCATAAATTGTGCAATGGAAAAGTTCCGCCATTTCATACCGAACAACTCGATGAAACCGATAATGCACTCATCAATGAAATCGAAACGGCAAAAAGCAGAATAGAAACAAATATTGAACAATACCGCTTTCGTGATGCATTGTTTGAAGTGATAGACCTTGCGCGTAAGGGAAATAAATACATGCAGGATAAGCAGCCATGGATAGTGGCAAGGGAAGTTGATAAAGATCCTTCCAAACAAAACATCATCGATAATTGCCTCCACCTGTGCCTGCAATTAACCGCCAACCTCGCCATATTCATCAATCCTTTTCTTCCCTTTAGCGCAAAGAAGATATTATACATGCTGAAAGTGGTAGAAAAAATGCTCGACTGGGAAAACGGGGGAAAGATAAAACTACTCAGCGTGGGCTATAGCCTTCGTCCACCCGAATTATTATTCAAAAAAGTGGAAGAAGAAGAAATACAAAATCAGGTAAGCAAATTAAGAAACGGTGCCAGTCATGCCGGTAAAAAAGACAAGGTTGAAATTGAAACAGAAATAAAAACAGTACCAGAAGTAAAACCGGAAATTCAGTACGATGATTTTGCAAAGCTCGACCTGCGAACAGGCATTATCATCGCCGCGGAAAAAGTGGAAAAGGCCGATAAATTATTAAAGCTCGAAATAGATCTTGGATTCGAAAAACGAACCGTCGTTTCCGGCATTGCACTGCATTTTAAACCGGAAGAAATTATCGGTAAACAAGTTGTGGTGGTAGTAAATCTTGCACCAAGGAAAATGCGCGGTATCACAAGTAATGGAATGATACTAATGGCCGACGATGGTACAGGTAAATTATTCTTTGTGGGCCCGGATAATAAAATTCCAGCTGGCTGCGGCGTGTCTTGATAACACAGAAATTAATTTCTACCTTCACTACATATAGTTGTTTAACTAACTAATTTTGTATGTCTAATCGAATCATCAGGAAGGTAGCGGTTTTGGGTAGCGGTGTTATGGGTTCCCGTATTGCCTGTCACTTCGCTGGAACCGGGGTTCAGGTATTGCTATTAGACATGGCTCCATCGGAGCTGAATGAAGCCGAAAAGGCAAAGGGCTTAACACCCGAAAGTGCTGCGTTTAAAAACAGGATCGTAAATGAAGCGCTTGCAACCGCAGTGAAATCGAACCCATCCCCGTTATATTCAAAGAATGCACTGAAATTAATTACTACCGGAAACTTCACCGACAATTTTCCGAATATTAAAAATTATGACTGGATCATTGAAGTAGTAGTGGAGCGCCTCGACATCAAACAAAATATATTTACTAATGTAGATAAATACCGCAGGGCCGGAACACTTGTGAGCTCAAATACTTCGGGCATTCCGATACACATGATGGCGGAAGGAAGAAGTGATGATTTTAAAAAGCATTTTTGCGGTACGCACTTTTTTAATCCTCCAAGATACCTGCGCCTGCTCGAAATCATTCCCACACCATTCACGGACAAATCGGTTATCGATTTCTTATTACAATATGGCGATCTGCATTTAGGAAAAACAACCGTTTTGTGCAAAGACACACCCGCATTTATTGCCAATAGAATTGGTGTGTTCGGCATCATGTCGATATTTAACCTGATAGAAAAATTAGGATTGAATATTGATGAAGTGGAGTTGCTAACCGGGCTAATCATCGGCCGTCCGAAATCGGCAACCTTCCGCACTGCAGATGTAGTAGGAATCGATACGCTGGTAAATGTGGCTAAAGGCGTTTATGATAACTGTCCAAATGATGAGGCCCGCGACACCTTTAAGATTCCGATATGGCTGCAGCAAATGGTAGATAATAAATGGCTCGGTGATAAAACCGGCCAGGGATTCTTTAAAAAAACAAAAGGTAAACAGGGCGAGAAAGAAATATTAACGCTTGACCTTAACACCAAAGAATATCAACCAGGAAATAAAACAAAGTTCGCAACAATAGAAGCTGCCAAACCAATTGATAATTTAAAAGCAAGACTACAATTATTGGTTCAGGGACAAGATAAAGCGGGCGAATTTTACCGCCAGTTTCATTACGGATTATTTTCCTACATTTCTCACCGCATCCCCGAGATCTGCGATGATCTGTACCGTATTGACGATGCCATGATGGCCGGATTTGGCTGGGAGATCGGTGCATTCGAAAGCTGGGACGCCGTAGGTGTAGAGAAAACCGCTGCCGAGATGAAAGCAGCAGGTTACCCCGTGGCGCAATGGGTGGAACAAATGCTGGCAAAAGGAAATACCTCTTTTTATAAAACAGAAAATGGAAAGCGTTTGTACTACAACGTTAGTACATCCTCCTATATGTCAATACCCGGTAGTGAAGCCTTTATTGTGATGAGGAATTTCGAAGACAAAACAATTTGGAAAAACAGCGCATGCAGGTTATATCATTTAGGTGATGATGTATTGGGATTGGAGTGGTACACCAAACTCGGCAGTATAGGCGGTGAAGTATTGGAGGGCATTCAAAAATCAGTATCCATTGCCGAAGATAAATACCAGGGACTGGTGATCGCAAATGAGGGTGAGAATTTCAGCGTGGGCGCAAATGTGGGCATGATATTCATGCTCGCTGTAGAACAGGATTTTGATGAGCTGGATATGGCTGTAAGGTTATTTCAGCAAACGATGATGCGCATTCGTTATTCTGCAATTCCTGTGGTGGTTGCGCCTCATAGACTTGCGCTCGGTGGCGCGTGCGAAATAAATCTTCATGCCGATAAGGTTTGCGCAGCCGCAGAAACCTATATCGGTTTGGTAGAATTAGGCGTTGGGCTGATACCCGGTGGCGGCGGATCAAAAGAATTCGCGCTACGCGCAGCAGATGAAATGCACGAAGACGAACCGGAGACCATCACCCTGAAAAATAGATTTTTAACCATTGCCACCGCTAAAGTGGCTGCTTCCGCAGAAGAAGGATTTACATTGGGAATACTTCGTAAAGGAATTGATGAAATTGTAATGAACCAGTCGAGGCGAATTACCGAAGCAAAAAGATCCGTGCTGGAAATAATGGCCTCCGGTTACCAGGCCCCGGCACCACGCATGGATATAAAAGTATTGGGAAGATCGGCACTTGGCGCAATGCTCGCCGGTATCAACGGCATGTGGCGCGGTGGTTATGCAACCGACCACGATGCACTCGTGGCAAAAAAACTTGCCTACGTCATTTGCGGCGGCGACCTCAGCGAACAATCCTTCGTTAGCGAACAATACCTACTCGACCTCGAACGCGAAGCATTCCTGAGTCTTTGCGGAGAAAAGAAAACCCTTGAACGTATACAGGGCGTACTCAAAACAGGAAGGCCCATCAGAAATTAATTATGGGAGAAGCAGAACTAAATAAAGCGACCGGCGAAATCATTATCAGATCGGTGATTTATTTTTATGGCGATTCGGCTACCTCAGAATTATCGGAACAAATAGCACTTGATATTTCCGTTCACTGGAATGAACCATATGCTTTGATCCGGATCCACAAAAAAGACTACCGCGTAAGGTTTGAAATAAAGGGCATCTGCGAACCCGCAATTGATCCCGAAAAAGTTTGGTACAACGACGATCCGCGACTTAATTTTTTCAGGATAGAAGATTATGTTATTGGTAATATTTCGTTTGTGGATGACATTGGTTGCAATACCGGTTATTTTAAAACCGACAACCTAAAACAAACCTCTACTACCGCCGCACATGAATATGGGCATACTATCGGCCTTGTTCACCCGGAGACAATGGACATCCGGGGAGGCGCCGAACCAGGTATCATGTACCCGAGGGGCACCCTCTGCGACCCAATGTTTCAATATGAATTCACCGCGAGCGCAGCAGCGCCGGGAGGAACACTTGATCCCCGCCACCGCAAAGTATTGTTGCAGGATATAGCAGACCTTCAGCTCCATAAACTCGATTTTAACAGTCATGGATACGCGAAAATGGGAGAATTTACCAGCATCTACCATGAAAAACACAGCAAAGAATTTGGTCATCAAATTAACTGATCAATTCATTAAGCGCAGATTCAAGGCTTGGGAACAAAAATTTAAAGCCAGCCTTGCGGATCTTTTCATCATCCACCGTAGTGCTTTTTAACACCTCCACCTTCATCTCCCCCAAATACACCTGTAAGGCAAACTCGGGAACATGTATGGGTATAAATGTCTTATGACGGTGCCGTGCAATAGCAAGCGTGAGGGCTTTATTGGTCACGGTTTCTGGGGCCGTGGCGTTATACACCCCACTGAGGTTTTGGTTTTCAATCGCGGCCACATACATGCGCACAATGTCATCGATATGGATCCAGCTTACGATTTGTTCGCCGCCGCCGATAATGCCTGCTACACCCAGTTTCATGGGTTTTATATATTCGGGGAACGCCCCACCCTTGTTACTTAAAACGATGCCTGTGCGCAGAATAGCAAGCCTTTTCCCCAATCCCGCAACTGGCAATATACTTTCTTCCCACTGTCTGGTTGTACTTCCTAAAAAATCATTGCTGTTTGGATCGGATTCGATAAAACCCCTTTTCATTCCGGGGGTATCGGGTCCATACCAGCCGATTGCTGATGCGGAAATCACCGTTTTCACTTTATTCGGAATCTCTTTCAGCCCCTTTAGTATAAGTTTTCCGGCATTCATCCTGCTATTCACTATTTCCTGCTTTCTTTCTTCGGTCCACCTTTTCTCAGCAACGTTGGCACCCGCAAGGTGAATGATATGATCAGCGGTGGCAATGGCATTCCGGTCTATTACCCCTTTATTTACGTTCCACTCCGCATAGCTTATTCCCTTTTCCGGACCTTTTGCTTTACGGGTTAAAATTGTTACCTGATAGCCTTTTTTTATCAGTAACTCTGACAACGCCGTTCCTATCAACCCGGTGCCCCCTGAGATCAGTATTGTTTCCATTTAATTGAATTTGTCATCAAAATTTTGTGAATTTGTTTTAAGAATACTGTTCAATCTTTGCGCACTATAAATTAACAACAATGAAAAAGAATATTAGTTTAATCTTATGCATTGCTTTTTTTAGCGCCATAGGTACGTCCGCCTTTGCACAGTTCAGAAAAATACCCGCAGATGTTACCGATGCATTCGCCCAGAAATTCGCAGGTGCAACAAAAGTAGAATGGAGGGATAAATTAACAGGCTATTCTGCCAACTTCGAACAGGAAAAAAGGCAATTTCTTGTAAACTACAATAATAAGGCGGAATGGGAAAGCACAGAAGAAATTATCGAAGATGATGCGCTTCCATCAGAGGTTCGTGACGGATTTTCAAAAAGCAAGTACTCCGACTGGAACATTTCCAAAGTAAATAAAATAGAACTTCCCAACAACGAAATTCAATACCGTGTAATGATCGCATCCGGTGACATTAAAAAGAGAAATCTTTATTTTAGCGTTAAGGGCAAAATGCTGAAAGACAAACTCACCATATAATTCTGCCTTGTGAGTTCCTTTTTGAACGTACTCTTATGGCAATCCAGTTTTGAAAAAGGCTAAAATATCATCCTGCCTTAATGGTTCAAAAAGCATTAAATGGATTTAACCACCAAGCCTCGAAGTAGCCTTAGTTTCCACAAAGGCAGTCTTTTTTCTTACATTGGAGCTTATCAACTAATTATTACTCAATGCGAATATTGATATTTGTTTTTGCAGCGCTGTGTTATTCCGCGATTAGCTTTTCGCAATCCGACCGGTGGCAGCAGCGGGTAAAATATACAATGGATATTGATGTGGATGCCCAGTTAAACACATTCAAGGGAAAACAAACACTCGAATACACCAACAACTCGCCCGACACCCTAAAGAAAATATTCTATCACCTATACTGGAACGCCTTTCAGCCCAATAGCATGATGGACGCCCGCAGCCGTCATCTTGGTGAGGTTCGGGTAAACGGACGACCGGATTGGGACGGAAGAGTAAAGGACCGGATTGCCAACCTGAAAGACAGTGAAATTGGTTTTCAGAAAATCACTTCACTTACCATGAACGGTGTTGCCCAGAAATATGACATAGAAGAAACTATTATGGTGGTACATCTTACCAAACCCATACAGCCGCATACAAAAGCATTATTTCAGATGTCTTTCAACGCCCAGGTGCCCGTGCAGGTTCGCAGAAGTGGGCGCGATGCTGCAAATGGCGTACGCTTTAGCATGAGCCAGTGGTACCCCAAACTTTGCGAATATGATCGTGAAGGATGGCACCCTACCCCATATGTTGCCCGGGAATTTTATGGTGTTTGGGGCGACTACGATATAAAGATCAGCATCGATAAAACCTATATGCTCGGTGGAACCGGCTACCTCGAAAATGCGCAGCAGATAGGCTTCGGATACGAAAAAGCAGGCACCAAAGTATTGCCGGCAACTGGCAACAAACTCACCTGGCACTTCAATGCGCCAAACGTTCACGATTTTGTTTGGGCTGCTGACCCCAATTTTAAACACATCGTAAAACAGATCGTTAACGGCCCTGTTATCCACGTGCTTTATCACACCGGCTCCGATGCCGAATGGCAGGATGTTGCCGATGTTGCCCAGGTGATCTATCCATACATGAGCAAAACATTCGGCGCGTACGCATACAAACAATACTCGTTTATACAGGGCGGCGATGGTGGTATGGAGTACCCAATGGCATGTTTAATTAACGGACCCGGCCTGGGCACTGTAATGCACGAATGGATGCACTCGTGGTACCAGTCGATGCTAGGCACAAATGAATCTTTATATCCCTGGATGGATGAAGGTTTCGCTACCTGGGGCGATCATAAATTGGCCGAATATTACCGCCAGACCGTTATCAGAAAAAGGTTTGCAAACGATCCGGCAAATCTCCAGAAGATGGATTCCATGGATAATCTGGTACCAAAGAATTTCCGCGACGTATACTCAAATTATTTTTTTATCGCCAAAAGCGGCTTAGAGGAACCACTCAGCACCCACGCCGATCATTACGAAACAAATACGGCGTATGGCATTGCGGCGTATTCGAAGGGTTGCATGTTCCTTACTCAACTTGGAT
The DNA here is from genome assembly GCA_039934275.1 of Flavitalea sp. Lineage (GTDB taxonomy): Bacteria > Bacteroidota > Bacteroidia > Chitinophagales > Chitinophagaceae > Flavitalea. Next base: position 8,252 of record JBDTMM010000060.1, read on the forward strand.
ACATTGTTGGTGAAGAAACTCTCAGCAAAATAATGCTTGAATATTATCGCCAGTGGAAATTCAAGCACCCCGACATTAACGACTTTATGCGCATAGCCGAGAATGTTAGCGACATGAAACTCGACTGGTATAAAGAGTATTGGGTGAACACCACAAAAACCATCGACTACGGAATTGATAGTTTATGGGAAGAAGGCGGAAAAACAAAAATACGCCTCAAAACCTTAGGTAAAATGCCAATGCCGATAGACCTGCAGATTACTTATAAAGACGGCACCAAAGAAATGGCTTACATACCTATGTATTTAATGTTCGGCGGGAAGCCTGCTGAAGATAAAATACTAAGGACCGTATTTGCGCCCTGGAAATGGACTCATTCAACATATACTTTTGAAATAAATAAAAGGATTACCAACATCAAAACCCTGGAAATTGATCCATCTGAAAGAATGGCCGATACCGAACGGAGAAATAATAAACTCGAAATTCCCTGGTAAAACTTTGGGCTCTTTGCGCTTACTCCGCGCGCTTTGCGATAGTCTTCTCCGCATACAGGGGTATCGCAAAGGGCGCAAAGAAAACGCAAAGAGCGCAGAGGAATTATTTTGGTATATAAAGTATAAACTTCTCCTTAAAAAACTCCTCTTTAAAAATCTTATTTATCTCCATCTGCCTTGGCCGCAGTCCGCTGTTTGCAATCTCTTCACGCAAGTCCCCGCCTTTTAAACAAATGAGCCCATGTGGAACCGGCAGCTCAGATTCATTCCCTGTTCTCACCCTCAGCTTTTCACTCAATACCACCTGCGACCACTTCCATAATTCGCCAAGCGGCGCAACCGCCCGCGAAACTACCGTATCGAATTTCCTATCCCTTATTTCTTCTGCTCGTATGTGCCTGGCAGTTATATTTTTTAAACCGATATTATCCGAAATATCCTGCACTACTTTAATTTTTTTTCCTATACTATCTGCCAAATAAAAATGCACCTTAGGAAAAAAGATTGCAAGTGGAATACCCGGAAACCCACCGCCGGTTCCTATATCCAGCACCTGCATTCCGTCGATGAATTGAAAAGTCGCAGCTATGCTCAGCGAATGCAGCACGTGTTTCTCATATAGTCCATTTTCATCCTTTCTTGATATTACATTGATCTTGCTGTTCCAGTCTTTATACAAAGGCTCGAGCGCCTTGTACTGCGACAACTGCTCTTGGGTAAAGTCAGCAAAATATTTTTTGGCA